>DTYO01000043.1 GCA_012961845.1 Thermodesulfobacteriaceae bacterium | reverse complement strand
CTCCGCTCAAGATCCAGATTCGTTCGCCTGGGATATTGTCTTTCAAATTCATTGAAGGCCGTATCCGCTGCCTCTGCATCCAGATCGAGCAGCAGCCTGACTGCCCTATTGCAGTTGATCTCCGGCGCAGAAAACAGATCAAGCTGCCGAAACATGGAGCAGTCCTTTCCTGTTGAATTCATTTTCAATCTTGCTGACGCGCATACTCTCAATTATTCTGTCGGTATCAAGACTATCAACTGAACCGGGATTATTCGATCCGCGGGTTTGCCCAATAGGCATGGCGCAGGAGTCATAGTAGTGCTTTGATAATTCGAGTCCCTGATAATGCAGCAGATCTGATCAAATCGTGAACCCCTTGCGGCTTCAATTGCCGAACATGTTTTCGTTGAATCTGCTGCACCTGTCCGGTCGGCTTTTCAAGCGAATAATCCCGCATATTCAAAGGGAGAACAGTCAATGGAAATCAAATGGGCATATTTGAGAAATGGATGAGCCTCCTGCAGGAAGGCACAGGCTGTGTTTAATGAAAAAGGTATTGGCCTGAAAGAAACAGTTGAAGCCAGGAAGAAGAAGATCGGGCCGGATGAATCCTGGGCATTACTGGAAAAGGTCATTGAAATTGTGGTTGGAAAAGGGAAAAAGATCCTTGTCTATCACCCCGAATCCGATCCAAAAGATGAAATCCTGAGGGCATGTCTGGGCCGCACAGGCAATCTGAGGGCACCGGCTCTCAAGGTCGGAGACAGAATGATTATAGGGTTCAACCCGGACATGTATGAGGAATATCTAGCCTGAGCGGCACGATGAACACAGATACAGGGCCTGCCGTCGGTCAGTCCCGGCCATGCACTCCGGACATTTTAGGCAGCCATTTAACCCCGATTATTCGCCTCGAAAACCGAACAAATGCTAAATAGCATCAATTACAGCATGTTATATGAAATATGATAAGTCAAAAACTACACCAAAAAGGTGCAGCGACCTCAACTAAAAAGTGTTCGGCACTTGAAGCCGCAAGGGGTTCGCGATTTGATCAGATCTGCTACATTATCAGGGATTTGACGTACCAGAATCCGTCTACGCCCCCTCCGTTTTGCATATTCGGAAAGCTCGCTAACCGAATAATCCGGGTTTAAGGGCATCTCCAAAAATCCTTCTTTTGCCACGCTGTGTTGCATACCAACAATAACCCTCGAAATATCTCTGATATGCCTGCGGTTATTTTTCTTATGCGCCCTGTTCCGTAATAAAGTTACTGATTTACAGAGATACACTTCTGTCTCATGCCATGGGTGAGATTCCTCCGCCGCATCGGGGCATCCTTCGGCTGCGCCTAGACGCTGCTGGATCACCCGCTGAACGGCAGCGATGAATGGTGCAGATTGATCTTTAGCACACCGTCCAAGCCTTTGAGGTATCCAAAGGTATATTCAACCTTGATCTCTTCTCCGTCTGTCTGGGTAAAGAAATAGTTCCCCATTGCCAGTGCACAGTCTCCGTGGAGAATAACGCCCGCATTTTCAAAACGGACCCTAGTCCATGGATGTATTGCAAACCCCTTGTCTTCCGGATATCTGTCATTACCTCCCACGAAATACGAGAGAGCTCCCTCACGGGTAAGGCGAAACTGTCTGTCAGCCGCTTTGGTGGGCTTGAAAAGGACATCTCCGTCCCCATAGGCATAAAGGCAGTCGATATGATCCTCGGCGGCCTTCCGGTAATCTCCGCCGCCGGTAAACGCCTTGCCAATGGCGACTATTCCATCACCCCATACCTTCTGAGCCTGTTTTATTTCCTCAGCAGTAATACTCATTCCCATAACGTGGCCTCCTGACAACCGTGTATTCGGTAACTGAAAAGTGATAACCTGTACAGAACTGACCGCTCCAACGGTCTTGAGAAAAATAGCACTAATCTGACCGTACAGCAAGGTGTGTAGCACCACGTATGCGCCTCGTCAACTGGCAAATCGGGTGGTCTCGTGCAACCTGTCACCATGACAATAATACAGGACACTTTTAGAAATTGTTCTCTTGCCCCGCAACCGTGTTTGAGGCATAAAAACAATCCTCGTAATATCAACAACATGCCTGCGGCTATTTTTTGTCTGCATTATTACTGATTTTTAAAGATGTCCTACATAAGGACCTGCATCCCCATGACAGGCCAGATAAATGTTATGGCAGCAGCCACTACAGCCATCAGGAGACAGCTGGCCAAAACGCCATATCGGAAGAATTCTCCGCTGGTAAACTGGCCTGAGCTGTATGCGATTGCATTGGGTGCTGCGCCGACCAGCAGGAGAAAGGGCATGCCGGCGACCACTAGTGCAGAGAAGAGTATTACTTCAGACGCTATACCCAGATAAGGGGCTATTACAAGAGCCACCGGCAGTGAAATTGCAATTGCGGCAACGTTCATGATGACGTTGGTCATCATCATGACAAAAAAGGAAATACCCATCAGGAACACGAACCAGTTGGATTTTTCGAACAACCCGAGCCAGTGAATCGCCAACCACTTTGCAGCACCCGTCTGCCACAGACAGAATCCCAGGCTCATGGCTCCTGAAAAAAGCAGGATTATGTCCCAGGGTATACTCTCCAGATCATCCAGATCCAGAATATTGAAAAAGAAGAAGAGAATCGTGGTTATAAGCAATATGGCCGATTTGTCGAACTGGTGCAGGGCCGGGACAAAAGAACGTAGTGAGAGCGTGACAACGGCGCCTAATACAATAAGAGCGGCAAGGATTTCCTTTACGGTGATCCTGCCCAGATCTTCACTCAATCTGGACGATTTTTCCCTGAGACCGGCTATGATCTTCTTCTCCGGCCGGAAGAATGCCATGAAAAACACCCAGAGCACTATGGTCATGATCACGCCTATCGGCAGCATATAATAACTCAACTGAAAAAAACTTATTTCTCTCCCAGTAATTTCCTTGAAAAATTCAATGGCCACTGCTCCACGTGCGGCTCCGAGCAGAGTGATAATGCTGCCGGCTCCCGCAATATATGCCATACCCATGAAGAGCCCTTTTCCAAACCTCGTTGGCCCGTCGCCTCCATCATACAGACTGTAAACAGCCATAAGCAGCGGATAAATAGTTGCCGCAACAGCCGTATGCGCCATGACCAGAGTAAGTCCGGCGGTGAGAACAAAACAGCCCAGATAGATCATGCTGGTCTTTTCACCTATCACGGCAAGCATTTTGTAGGCAAGCCTGCGTGTGAGCCCCGTCTTGGTAAAGACCATGCCTATGACAATGGAGGAAAAAATAAAAAGAACCGAAGGATCCATGAAATCCTTGAATGCCTCCTTGGCCGGACGGATCATGAACATGGCCTGAAGAACGCCTATAAGCAGACTCGTCACGCCTATAGGCAAAACCTCGAATACCCAGAACAGGCCGGCAACCAGGAATACGGCCAGTGCCCCCTTACCCTCTGTGGAGAGAGAAAAATGCTCACCTGTTGGATCAACCGCATCGACCCACTGCGGTGAACAATAGATTAAAATGAAAATTGCTGCACCGACAGCAGCAAATACAAGCCTTTTCCGTTCGAGTATGACAATACCGTTATCGGGGCTGGTTGATTGATCCATGAAGAACCTTATTTTATCCCAGACCGCAACTCTTGATGGTAAGGCAGACCTCCACAAAGATGTCGGTCAGGCGGACAACCCCTATCGTCTCTTCACCGCGGTTGACCAGCAGGAGCTGTCTCTTGTACACGATAAATCGGTGGATGACTTCATCCAGCGCGGTATCTTCACTGATGATACAATCCGGTGTCATGGGGCGCATTATATGCCTAACCTTGATGGAAGAGGCCTTGCGGCATATATGGGAAAGCGGGCTCTGCCACAAGCCGAAGAGGCGCATCTGGTCATGCATGAAAGAACGGGTGATGCCGAACCTGGACAGCCTGCTATCGTCGCCGATTTCGTCATATCTGGGCTCCAGGCCCTTGATCATATCATACTGGTTCAGCTTACCGACTATTCTGTCCTTTTGGTCTGCCACCAGCACAGCTCTGTGCTTATATCTGTTACCGCCGTGAACATGTATTGCCTTGAAAAACCTTTCATGGGATTCTTCAAGGATCTGTATCGCATCATGCAGTGTCGCCTCAACCGATATGACTGCGTAGTCCTTGAGATCTACAATCAAGGGCTTGATCGATATGGATTTCATGGTCTTAATAATTCCGACATGCTTGTACAGCTGTCAGACTGGTCTTATTTTTCCAGTACCAGAACAGCACATTCAGCCTTGCCGATCACCCGCTCTGTAACATGTCCCATCAGAAGTTTACTCAAACCCTTGCCGTATCCACCCATTAGGATCATGTCGGCAGACCTTTCCTTGGCCCTCTCCACGATAAGTTCCGCAGGGCTGCCTATCTCGGCAAGGTATTCACAATTGACATCTATCTTGTTTGCTTCCATTATTTTCCTGACGTCCCGGACAATCTTTCTGGCGTTTTCCAGGTCGGAATCCCGTTTGACAACAGATATGACCACTATATTTTTCAGGGTCGAACAGTTCTTTGCAAGGCTGATGGTCTCTTCCGTCACCAATCTGCTGAACTCGGATCCATCCGTAGCAAGCAGTACTGTTTCACCGCTGATGATAACGTTCCTAGGCACGACCAGCACCTTGGGAAACCGCTGCCCTATCACCTTTGCTGTCATACTCCCGACTAAAAGCTGCAGAAGACCTCTCTTCCCGTGGCGTCCCATGATAATTATGTCTGCCTTTTGCCTTCTGGCCTCCTCCACAATGGTTTTTTCAGGCTGGTATGATTCCTTGACAATCGTTTCGCATTCTATACCCGAATCAGCCGCCATTTTTTTAAAACTCTCGAAGAACGGCCGTATTTCCTTCATCTTTTCCACCGACGCAGCGCGGACCGCCGTAGCTGTTTCCGAACTGACGGAAACCACGTATAAAGCCACGATCCTGGCATTGCATGCCTGACCGAAAAAAATGGCCTCCTGGACCGCTCCCTCACAATAGGCAGACCCATCTGTGGCCAACAGGATTGTTTCCGCCTGTCCAAGTGGATGTACCTGAAACTCTGTCATGATGTATCTCCTGTCGTTATCAATAACTATTCCATTGGAAATTAATGACTATTTGATGTGGATCATATCAGTTTTGCAGTATAGGTTCAATCGGAATACCCTTTCAAAACTATTCTGAAAAAACAGATCCGGCAACAACAAAAAAACGGAAAGAGATATTGACACCGTTTTCACAAGCAAGTAAATAGAGACTGAATGACCACTCACTCAGACACAGCTATATTTACTTATGGGAACCTCTAAAAATTGCCCTTTTGCTCGATGACTGCGTTGCTCGTCGGCAAAAAGTGCTCACATACAGGGAG
>DTYO01000042.1 GCA_012961845.1 Thermodesulfobacteriaceae bacterium | reverse complement strand
TTCATTGCCGCGAACTTCTGGCTTGCCCCTGTAACAGCCTTCAGGATCGACCTGACCCAGGGCAGTATATATTCTATTTCTGACGTCACTAGGAGCTGCCTGGCACAACTCAGGGAACCCCTGCTTATACGGGGCTATTTCAGCGCCCAGACCCACCCGCTGCTGGCGCCCCTGGTCCCGCGTCTGCAGGACCTCCTGGAAGAATATTCCATTGCAGGCAGAGACAGGGTGAGGGTAGAGATCATCGATCCCATACACTATCCTGAGATGGAACAGGAGGCCGGTGAAAAATACGGCATCAGGCCCGTTCCATTCCAGACTGCCAGCAAATACCAGGCATCCGTCACCAATTCCTACTTCGACATCCTTGTCAAGTACGGCGATCAATATGAAGTCCTTGGCTTCAGGGATCTCATTGAGGTAAAGGCAGGAAGCGAGACGGATATAGAAGTGGATCTCAGGAACCCTGAGTTCGACATCACCCGGGCCATAAGGAAGGTACTGTATGCGTATCAGGGATCGGGTAATCTGTTCGGAAACATAACTGCACCGGTGACCTTCAGGGGGTATATTTCCACTGATGAAAAACTGCCGGGGCAGCTGGTTGAACTGAAAAAAAGCCTGACGGAAATACTGGAAAAACTTAAAAAAGAGTCTTCTGGCAAATTTACGGCGGAGCTGGCAGACCCCGATGAACAGGGCGGGGCTCTCGCCAGGAAAATCGAAGCTGAATACGGATTCCGGCCCATGGTGACCAGCCTGCTGGACACTGAAAGCTTCTGGTTCTACATGGTGCTCAAGAACGGAGACAGGACTGTCCAAGTGCCTCTGCCTGACGACCTGGAAAAAAGCAGCCTGGAACGTGCCGTACAGTCAGCGCTCAAGCGTTTTGCCAGGGGATTTCTAAAGACCATAGCCCTCCACACTCCCCGGGATCTTCCTTCTGTTCCCCAGCTGGGATTTCAGAGAGGCGGCAAACAGTTCAACTGGCTTCGCACCGCACTGCAGGAGGAACATACAGTGGTGGATACGGACCTGAAGAGCGGACAGATTCCTGCGGAAACGGATCTGCTTCTGATATTAGCCCCCGAAGGACTTGACCGGAAACAGCTCTTTGCATTGGACCAGTTCCTGATGCAGGGGGGAACTGTGATCCTGGCCACTTCAGCCTTTGATGTGGAGCTGAGCGGAACGCTCTTTGCCAAAAACCACGATTCGGGCCTTCGGGACTGGCTGGCTCACCACGGCATAATCATCGAAAAAGAGATGGTCCTGGACCCCCGGAACAGCGCCTTCCCCATCCCAGTTGAACGCAAGGTCGGCGGCTTTATCGTCAGGGAGACGCAAATGATAAACTATCCCTATTTTGTGGACCTCAGGAAGGACGGCATAGATCAGGAAAGCGGCATTGCGTCGGGTATTAACCAGGTCACTCTAAGCTGGGCCTCCCCCCTGAAGCTGGACCTTGACAAAGAAGGCAAACATGTAATCAGGCTGCTGGAAAGCTCTGAGATGTCATGGAGTTCCAACTCTACCAATATCCAGCCTGACTTCACGGCCCATGGACCATCAGGTTTCCCCGAGGCGGGAGACAGAGGCAGAAAGCTGGTTGCCGCAGTGGTAGAGGGCAGTTTTGAATCCTATTTCAAGGACAGACCGAATCCTCTGCTCAGCACTTCGGCTGAGAGCAGTCCGGAAGAGGCTGCCGGACAGGAAAATACGGAAGATGAAGAAAACGGAGACAACGGCACTGTAATCACGAGGACCATCAACAAATCCCCTGATTCCGCCCGGATCATCCTTTTTTCTTCCAACACGTTTCTTACCGATACGGCCCTCAGCCTGGCGTCAGGCGCCCTTGGAACCAGGTATCTCAATCCGGTCCAGCTGGTAGCCAATGCAGTAGACTGGTCACTGGAAGATCGTGATCTGCTGTCTATCAGGGGCCGAGGACACTTTTCCCGGACACTCAGGCCCATGGATCAGAAAACTCATATGTTCTGGGAATACCTGAACTATGCAGCAGCGGCAGCCGGACTGGCAATAATATGGTTCATCCGTATCAGGGCGGCCCGTCAGGCACAGAACCGCTACAGGGTTGTTCTGGGGCAGAAAGGGGCTTAGACTATGAAACGATCGATTACTTTACTGTCCATACTGTTGGTTGTTCAGATATGTGCTGCTCTGGCTCTCAATATCGGCAGAGAGGAATACGGCGCCACGGAACCTGAGGAGGCGCTTCTGGCCGTTTCACCCGATGAAGTCGATACTGTGCGCATCGAATCACCGGACACAGTGGCTCCTGTCGTCATCAAGTATCAGGACGGCAGGTGGACACTGCCTGAACACTTCGGCTTCCCCGCTGCAGGAGAACGGGTAAGACAGCTTGTACAGAAAATATCCGGTCTGAAAAAAGGATGGCCGGTAGCCACCACGCCGGAGGCGGCCGGACGGTTCAAAGTGGCGGATGACAAATATGAAAGGAAGATCACCCTTTCCGGAAAGGAAAGGGTGTTGGACACCCTGTACCTAGGGACTTCACCCGGATTCCGAAAAGTCTATGCCAGGGCCGGAAAGGAACGGGAAATATTCTCCGTGGACTTCGCAGTGTTCGAAGCGGGAGCTGAAAATGACGACTGGATCGACAAGGATGTCCTCAAGATCAGGGATACAGACATAAACAGGCTGGAAATGGATGGAATCTGTATCAAGCGGACAGAGGATAAAGCTCTGACTCTGTGCGACGCAGTTGCCGGAGAAGAAACGATACGGAGCGAAGCCGCATCTCTCCTGAACAGAATCGCAAATCTCAGGATCCAGTCTGTCCTGGGAAAGAAGCCAATGCCCGAATTCAAGCTCGACAATCCTGAACTGGTCATTTCCATTGACCTCAGTTCAGGTGGCGAACTGACTTACCGCCTGTCCAGACCTGAAAACGGGGACCATTACATACTCAAGGCATCCGGCTGGGACTATTATTTCAGTGTTCCCGGCTGGAGCTTGGAATCGATAAAGAACACCAAACGGAATCAGCTCATCAGGGGAAGTCATGAACCGGATTCCGGTAATGCGACCGGAAAACGATAATCCGGAATTGTGTAGCTCGCAGGTTTGCTGAAGATAAAGGTCCGAATAATCCGGGATCATCCGGCTGGATAGAGAAGCCACTGCCTTCTTGACTCCAGAAATCCGTCCAGCTCCTCTCGCCACGTTGCCTGCATATCCCCGGGCGCGGCGCCGGCATCCACTGCATCCCGCAGCTTCCTGTCACCTGTAATCAGGTCTGCCGGCATCCTCTCATATTCATATTCGTACGGAGGATCCTTCCAGACGAAGTCGGCAGGAGATGACTTCCTGACCGCCGAAAGAATTGCCAGCGTTGTCAGATAGGGCAGGAACGTGTTCCGGTCTGTCACATGGATCTGGAACCCCCTGCATCTTTCCCCGGACCACTTGTGAAAGGTGGGCTCGAAAAACTGGTCCCGCAGGACGAAACCAGCAAGGCCCCATCTGTCAAGCTGCCCCCTCACAGCCCCTGCATCCAGGTAAGGCGCCCCGAAGACCTCGAAGGGCCTGGTGGTTCCCCTCCCCTCGGAGAGGTTTGTCCCCTCCAGGATCACCTGTCCTGGATACACCGCTGCCGTATCCGGGGTAGGCATGTTTGGAGAAGGCCAGACCCACGGCAGACCTGTAGATGAGAAATACATATCCCTTTCCCATCCGTTCATACCCACCGTGTGCAGCTCCAGATCGAGTCTCTCAAAATCGAGAAAATACCGGGCCAGTTCACATATGGTCATGCCATGCCGCATGGGAATCGGTGCCATGCCGACAAAGGAAAAGCAGTCGCTCTTGAGCAGATTGCCCTCTGCCTGAATCCCTCCCAGGGGATTGGGGCGGTCAAGTACCGCCACGGAAACCCCGGATCCTGCACATGCCCTCATGGCAAGAAAGAGCGTCCAAATATATGTGTATACCCTGCACCCCACGTCCTGGAGGTCGACTACAAGGCAGTCTATCCCGGCAAGCTGCTCCGCACCCGGATCTCTCGAATCACCATACAGGCTGAATACCGGTATGTTGAGTACGGGATCCATTTCGTCGGCGGACTCAACCATATTGTCCTGTTTTTCAGCATTGAGGCCGTGTTGCGGACTGAAAAGACACTTGAGCCCACCTGGCAGAGCATGATGCAGGAGATCCTTTGAATGCCTCAGCCGACTGTCAACAGATGCCTGGTTGCAGAGCAGCCCCAGCCTGCGGCCCCTGATCCACGCTGGGGGATTTTCCAGGATATTTTCAAGACCTGTGCGAATCTTCATGTCAGTTACCGGAAAATCAAAAATCCAGGGGGCTCTTTGCCTCTTTGATTGTCCTGCTCTTCACGGTATGGGTATATATCATGGTAGTTCTCACATCACTGTGCCCCAGCAGCTCCTGAATGGTGCGTATATCATAATTTGCCTGAAGCAGGTGACTTGCAAAACTGTGGCGGAAGGTATGGGCAGTAACCCTTTTGCTGATCCGTGCTTTTTTGACAGCCCGCCTGATGGCCTTCTGCATGGATGTTTCATGAAGATGATAACGCCTAAGTTCATTGGTTTCCGGAACAGAGGTCAGTTCTTTTGCGGGAAAAAACCACTGCAATACCAGTTCTCGTGCCGCATTTTTGTACTTCTTTTCCAGCAGTCCATACAGGAATACGCCATCATATCCGTCTCTGCGATCCTGTTCGTGCAGAGAGACCACTTTCTCAAGATGTGCTTTCAAGTCATCAACGAGCACATCAGGAATGGGTACTGTACGGTCTTTCCGCCCCTTGCCGTCATGTATGGTAAGTATCCCCATATCAAAATTGAAATTCTGCACCCTGAGCGATAAGCATTCAGAAATACGGAGACCGCAACCGTACAGGAGGCTGCAGACAAGACTGTGTGGATAGCGCATAAATCCTATGATCCGGTCAACCTCATCTCTTGAAAGAACAACAGGTATGTAAGGTCTTCTCTTGGCCCGGACAATCCCGTCCACCCTGCCAAATTCCATGTTGAACACATTGCGGAAGAGAAAGAGCAGTGCGTTAAATGCCTGATTCTGGCTTGATGCCGATATTCCCTGATCCGTTGCCAGCCAAGTAAGAAACGACTTAACATCCCCGGTTGATATGAGCGAAGGCTCCTTGCTCCTGGTAAATGCCTGGAATTTACGTGCCCAGGCTGAATAGGCCTTTAATGTTCTGGGGGAATAGTGTCTGATTTTTATTGCATTTTTTAATTCATTAAATACTTCTGTCCAGTCAGCGTCGGTTATTTTCACTTTTGCTCCGGATTCAGAGTCGTGATCCGGATTACCGGAATTCGAAGTACTTTTCACAGCATACGCTTGTGAAAAGGGCGTATTGCTGCTAATATTGCTGTCATCAGTCTCTGTTTGAAAAAAACTTGCCACATTGTTTCCGGTGTCAGTAACTTTTCTGTTTTTGATACCAGCGCTGTTCTCCAGACAGGGAGATGTCATCTCATAAAAAAGTGAGACCGCATGATGCGCTTGTTTTCTCAGGCTTTCACCCTGTTTTTTTGCCCTGAGTTTTTCAAGAAATCTGGTGCGGTTTTCCATGTCCAGGGCCTTAAAGCCGTACTTGTGGCAGAAATCAAGGTAATATTTCAACCACTTCAAATAGTAACCTGTCTGATTAGCGGGAACACCTTTTTCCACTATAAAACAGCTGAACTGCTTGACCGTTTTCAATGGAATCTTGAGCACAGTAATGTTATCCTTTCAGAAGTCTATCATGAAAATATGGATGATATCCTGTTAGAAACAAGGCTATTTGGCCTGAAGCAATATGTCAAGGCTTGTTGACCCATGATGGTATCATGGTCTGTATAATAATTTGATGGCGCGGACGCTCCGCGCCGCGCCATCGGAGCCCGCGAATTGCCATCCGCATGATGGCCGATGCTCCGCAACCG
>DTYO01000041.1 GCA_012961845.1 Thermodesulfobacteriaceae bacterium | reverse complement strand
GGAATTGGTAGACACAAGGGACTTAAAATCCCTTGGAGCTTGGCTCCGTGCGAGTTCGACCCTCGCCCCGGGCACCACGAAATCCGGGGCTGACACCTTCTAACGATGAGGGTTTTAGCCCCTTACTTTTTTGATGGTCTCGTAAGAGATCAGCACTGCCGGCGCCGTATTTTAAGAGCATATGCTCTTTATTCGACCGCGGCCGTTGACAGGTATTGTTTTGTTGCAGCCCCACCTGAGATGAACGAATCCCTGGACATGGTCCACATAGTAATGAGTCAGCAATATCCGGCTCAAGCTGCCGATTGGAAAACGATTGGCCAAGTCCGCTGTCCCGGCATCAATGAGAATACTCTCTTTACCTGCTTCAAGAAGCACAGAGCTTGGTTTTCTGTGATACCTTTTTTTCGCGGGCTTTGCAACATATCCCGCACGTACAGCCATATATATATAGATATACCGGCAGCGTCTCCTGTGCCTGGAAATCTCAGCAGCGTACTGGTTCAGCGAGTAATCTTATCATCTGCTCTCCTGTCCTGTGCAGAGGGCCTGAGTTGTCAATTCGAATAAGGCCGGAGTGGGTGATGCTGTCAAAACGGGCGGATCTGCGGATGTGCTTGTCAATCTGCTCTTTATTCTCCCTGCCTCTTCTACATAGCCCATGGAACCATTTACCACCACATTGACTCCATTCATGCTGAATTTCAAGAATCAGGTCAAGGATGGCCGCCTGCACGGAGAGAATAAGCCCGGTGGTTATTTTGTCCAGAAAAAGCAGCGGAGGGTTGGTGGCAAGTGCCTTGGCAATCTGGACCTGCTGATGGATCTTGCCGTTCATTCAGATGAAGCAGATGATCTGATTGAGCGACTGACAGCCACTCCGAAGAAAAATATTTAGCGATTCAAAAAGAAACTTTCCAGCCTGAAACGCAGAAAACACTTTATGGATTGGAGAGGCTTATCCGCTTTTGCCCGGGAACTTGAAATGCTGCTGTAGGATTTGAAAGCAGGTGTAGATGATCCGTTCATGGGAGCTAAACTTGTTGCCTCGTTTTATGAAACGGATGAAGGCGTCCTTGGACATTGCGATGATTCCAGCGGCAATGCGGGTGATGTGTTTCGTTATGATGCCAAAGAACTGTTTGTGGACTATGCTTCCCGCTGTGCTGACAAGGGAAAAATTGCGGATATCATTACTGCAGGTTAATCAATAAGATAACTACGGCATCCGGGATACATTGATTGATTGTGCCGGTGAATGTCTGCCTGAAAAGTTTATACGCACGATGATTGCCAGGCTTCAGAAACGGGCTGACAAAGAAAAAGATAAGGACCACAAAAATCATCGTCTGATTCTTATCGAATCGCTGGCACAACAGATTAAGGATGCTGAACTGTTTGAGAAAACGCGCATTGCTTCGTGGGATAAGCTGTCTACAGCAGCTCTGGTTGATGTGGCCCGGTTCTATTTTGAAAGTGGTGATGTCGAAACGGCCCATTCATGGCTCAAGAAAATCCCGGAAGATGAAACCTTTCAGGCATACGAACGGGATCATCTGCTGCAGGAAATTTATCAAAGGCGGTGTGACTTCGAAAAACTGACTGAGCTCTTGTTCCGGCAGTTCAGATCTTATTGCTTCGTTGATACCCTTCAGGCGCTTCTGGATGTTATCCGGTCATGACAAACGAGACGAAGTCATTACCGATGCGGTTGTGCGGATTCTTGGAAACAGTAAACTCAGGGAGTCTGATGCAGAATTTCTGATCTCAGTCGGAAAGATAGATGAATCCGAAGAATATCTTCTAGGACAGGCAGACCAACTAAATGGCAACCATTACGGCAGCCTGCTCTTTCTTGCCGAAGCCATGGAGGAGGAAAACCGCCATCTTGTCACCAGCATGATAAATCTCAGCCTGCTGACCTCTGTTCTGGAGCGTGGATATACCAAGGCTTATCCCAGTAGTGTCCGCTATTTGAAGAAACTGGACAAATTTGATGAAATCGTTTCTGACTGGAAAGAATTTGATAATCACCAAGTCTTCAAAGAGCAGATCATTGAAGCACACGGTCGCAAAAGGAGCTTCTGGTCAAGATATCAGGTAAAGAAATGAACGTCGGTTTTGATTCCGCTGGCTTATAGAATCCGGCCGTTTTCCGCCTCAGATCCGGAACCGGCACCGATAAACTGCTCACGTTCATCCCGGCGCGAAACAGACAGATCAGGCCCGGAATCGATATTGCTCTTCTTAACGCCATGATGCGCATAATTATGGATGAAAATCTGCTGGACGGGATCTTTATAGAGATGCGGACAGAGAACTATTCATCTCTTAGGGATTCCCTTTATACAATGAATCTAGATGAATTAATAGCCGTTACCGGGGTCCCGGCCGACCTTGTAGGAGAGGCGGCGATACGTATGTATGCAGGTGCCCAGAAGGGGGTTAGTTGCTACTTGTCTTGGGATCACACAGTACATATTCGGAACAGGCAATGTTGAATCCATATTGTATGGAAGCCGTCTTCCCCCCGATATCGCTTTCAAGCAAGACATAGATGCATGGACTGCACTGTTCGGCGTTCAATGTCTGACAACAGTGGATTCCGCTGAAGAAGACTGGGAAGAAAGGCCACGTTGGTGTAGTCACCACCCTGTGGGACCAGGTGAATATTCAGCCTTCAAACGGTTATGCACTCGTATCCGCTTTCCCGGGATGATCAAGTTTGTTTTCAGAGATCTGGCTGATATGATTTTTTCTCCTGATACCGTTATCACTGCAATGGAATGTTACATGAAATGCGGAGTCGGTCTGTGCGGTCACTGCCACATGAGGGGTAAATTTGTCTGTACCGATGGACCGGTGTTCTCCATGACCGAACTTGAAAACATGGAAGTGAACGAACTGAGGTTGTAGGGCATATGCAGGAACATAAACCCGGATTATGCAGCTCGCAAGTTTGCTGAAGATGCAAGGCATCAAGGGCGCAGGCATACTTAGG
>DTYO01000040.1 GCA_012961845.1 Thermodesulfobacteriaceae bacterium | reverse complement strand
GCATTTTCATAGCAAGACCTCATTGGGGATAATAATCTGATCTTGCTAGATAATATAAGCATTATGTTGAATATCGTATAGAGTCACTTAACAAAACCCTGAGTCACTGTTCTCCCGCAGTTCATAACCCGGCAAGTCGCGTGTACTGTCATGATCTGCTGATGCATGTCTGCCTGCCGGACACTGCAGATGTACATCATGAATCCATACTCCCTCCACTCGACTGGCCTCAATCACCTCAGTTGCATTTCCACGTAAGGAGACACATTTTTCCAGCCGGATTCCCTCTATTTCCCTCAGCCTCTTGAACAGAAACAGTTAACACAATATTCTATGCCCATGAATTCGGAACTCATAGTCAACGCATCTCCGTGGGAAACCAGGATAGCCCTGCTGGAAAACAGCACGGTTGTGGAATTTCATGTGGAGCGTGTGGCGGAAAAGGGCTATGTCGGAAACATTTATAAAGGCAGGGTAGTCCGGGTGCTTCCCGGCATGCAGGCCGCGTTTGTTGACGTGGGTCTCAAGCGAACCGCCTTTCTGTATGTGACCGATGTCTATGATCATCTCTCCGAATTTGAATCCATGCTAGGCAAAACTGAACTGGAAGAAAACCACAACACCTCCTGTGGTACGGAAGAAGACCATGTACTTCACTATCCTCCGCCGCCTTTCAGGATAGAAGACCTGCTTCACGAAGGTCAGGAAATCCTTGTACAGGTAGTCAAGGAACCACTTGGCACCAAGGGCGCCAGGATCACCTCCCACATCTCACTCCCGGGAAGGTATCTTGTCCTGATGCCCACCATGAATCATGTAGGAGTCTCCAGGAGAATCGAGGATGAACAGGAACGCCAGCGTCTGAAGGATCTCATAGAATCGCTGCGTTCCGAGGGAACCGGCTTTATCGCCCGCACTGCCAGTGAAGGCATGCGGAAAGAAGATATCGAGTCCGAGATGAGGTTCTTGCAGAAGCTCTGGAACAACATACAGAAAAAGGCGGCCAACCTGTCTATTCCAAGCCCGGTCTACGAAGACCTGGACATAACTCTCAGGGCCGTTCGTGACCTTTTTGCAGGCGATGTAAAGCGGCTTGTGGTTGATTCCAGAACTGATTACCAGCGCATCATGGCCTTCGTCGATACGTTTGCCCACCATCTCACGCCTTGTGTAGAACTCTATGATAAACCCGTCCCGATATTTGATGCCTTTGGCATTGAAATGGAGATGTCCAGGGCTCTCGGAAAGAAAGTCTGGCTTAAATCCGGTGGATACATACTGATCGAAAGCACTGAGGCGCTTACTGCAATAGATGTCAATACCGGACGGTATGTCGGCAAGAGGCACCTTGAAGATACTATTCTCAAGACAAACCTGGAGGCCGCCAAGGAAATAGCCAGCCAGCTCCGTCTCAGAAACATAGGGGGCCTCATAATCATAGATTTCATAGACATGGAAAATCCTGCAGGCAGAGAGCAGGTTTTCAATGCCCTCAAAGAGGCTATCAATAGAGACAAATGCAAGACAAACATCCTGCGTATTTCTGAGCTGGGGCTTATTCAGATGACCAGAAAACGCAACAGGGAAAGTTTGCACCGGTTGCTGTGTGAACCATGTCTTTACTGTGACGGTGCTGGAGAGCTCAAATCAAAAAGAACCCTGTGCCACGAGATATTTCGCCAGATTCAGAGGGAGACACGCCACAATGATAGCTCTTTAGTACAGGTTCGAGTACATCCGAAACTCGGAGAAATGCTGCTCAATGAAGAGGCCTGTAATATAGAATTCCTCGAACATTCCCTTCACTTGGAGATTACCATCGTCTCCGTTCCAAAATTTCATATAGAACAATTTGAAATCAGATACCTGTAGAGAAAAAGATGCCATTCAAACCCCATGCACTGCCCACATTGATTGGAAGCCTGCCGATTTATGACCATCAGGAAGCTACAGGCATAATTCTCGAATACATGCCGGAGATTCCACTATGGGTTCAACTGCCTGTATATCCGGAAGAAAGACTGCTTTCTCAGTTCGCTGAAGGTCTGCCCGGAATAACCGGCCAGGGGGATGATCTGTTTTTCGACACCAGTTCCCCCGGGTTTGACCAGGAGTTGATTGCCTTTTACGAACAGTATCTAGGGGTGACCGAAGGTGCAATTCCCATAGATGATTCCGTGTTCGCATTCTCGGAGAAAACCGGCAGGGGCTTCAGCATATTCCTTGATTCAGTAGCCCGTACAAAAACCAGGCCGATTGCACTCAAGGGCCAGATAACCGGCCCGTTTACCATGCTCAGCAGCCTCAAAGACAGTTCCGGGCGACTGGCCTACTTCAATCCCCAGCTTCGGGATGCCATGGTGAAAGCCCTTTCGCTCAAGGCCAGGTACCAGGTGGAAAAGATGAAAAATATCGTCCAAGACGTTATCGTTTTTCTGGACGAACCCGCCCTTTCAGGGTTCGGTTCATCCGCCTTTGTCGGCATCACCAGAGAAGATACCGTCAACGATCTCTCCGAAGTAGCAGAAGCCGTACATGATGCAGGCGGCATTGCAGGCATACACGTATGTGCCAACACTGACTGGTCAATGATAATCGATACTCCGGTGGACATAATCAGTTTTGATGCGTTCAGCTATTTTGACCGCTTGATCCTGTTCAGGGAACAGCTCGCCGGCTTTTTGGCAGAGGGGCGGATTCTTGCCTGGGGACTTGTCCCGACACTCAAGGAAAAGGACCTCAGGGACGCCGATATATCAATGCTCATTCAGAAATGGGAAAAACAGACCACACTGCTGGGGCATGATCCCGAAACCATCAGGAGTCAGGCAATCATAACTCCTAGCTGCGGTACCGGCCTGCTGTCCCTTGAACTGTCCAGAAAGGCATTGGAGCTCACCAGAGAACTTTCAAGGATGATAAGGAAACAGAGCTGATGCTGTTTTAAAGGCTGTATAACCCATGTCCGGAAGAAGAAAATGCCTGTATTTATCCAACACAATACCGTTTTGCTGAAATCCGCTGTGGATCCCGTACTCGTAATGCCTGTTGATCCCGTTGCCGTGTGCAAAAGCCGCCTTTAAAAATGCAGGTCCTTGCAGGAGACATAGGTGGAACCAACACCAGGCTGGCCGTGATGGAAGACGGCAGAATACTGCTGAAAAGACACTATCCTTCCGGAAATTTTTCAGATTTTCAGGCCGTTCTCAGCCGGTTTCTGTCTGAGCTGCCGGGGAACAGGCCGCTTCACTGCTGCCTAGCCGTAGCAGGAATCGTGAAGAACGACACGGCAACCCCCACCAATATCTCCTGGTCTATAGACGGCAGTGATCTGAAAAACTGTTTTTCGTTTGACACTGTACGCCTCATCAATGATTTCGAAGCTGCTGCATGGGGCACACTCCTTGTTTCCGGGACGGATCTTGTACAGATAGGCGGAGGACATCCTGTCCAGGATGGGCCCCGTGCAGTACTTGGAGCAGGAACAGGACTCGGACAGGCACTGGTAGTTCCCTGCCAGGGTGGTCATCAAGTCCTGCCCGGTGAAGGAGGACATGCCGATTTTGCACCGGGAAATGAAAAAGAGGTTCGGCTGCTGAAGTTTTTATGGAGACGTTTTTCACACGTAAGCATGGAGAGGGTCCTGTCAGGGCCGGGATTAGTAAACATACACAGGTTTCTGAGTTCTGAGTCCGTTTCCAGGGATAATGTTGCAGACATTGACAGTCACGGGAAACTGACTCCTGCTGAAATAGCCCGTAATGCCGTTGAAGAAATAGATACACTCTGCACGGAAGCCCTGACCATGTTCGCACGGATTTATGGGGCCGAAGCCGGAAACCTGGCTCTGAGGTCCCTGGCAACCGGTGGGGTGTACGTGGCCGGAGGCATCGCTCCCAGAATCCTGGCCGTACTGGAAAGGGGCGACTTCCGTAATGCCTTTGAAGACAAGGGAAGGATGAGAAAATTTCTCAGGGACATCCCGGTCTTTGTAGTGACAACCGGGCATCTGGGGCTCCTGGGCGCAGGATTTGTGGCAGGCCGGGAGCAGTAAAGCTCCTTGGAAACCGGCTTTTGGAGCAATCATCCACGTACACGACTCAGACCGGGTCTAACCATACCCCCCGGCATCATCCAGACGGAAAACCACCCTTCTGAAAAAATCTATCATGGCTTTCCGCCGCTTGAATATCTTGACCTGCTCAGGTATGAGGTCAGACATGTCTGCCCTCATTATTGACATCTTGTATTCAGTGTATACATCAAAACGATTATCAAGATACCACGCATACATCAGTCCAAACAGCAGACCCGGCGGTGTAAATCCCTCTATTCCGTTTATCAGCCGTGAGTACACAAGACCGTCTTCACCGGTGGGATTCATGCGTGAAAGCAGCAGATACTCCCTGAGTTCATCACCTGATAAGAAACACTTTCTCTCATGTTCCGGTCTGAGCTCCAGATAAAATGTCTTACCCAGAGTCACCCCGTTTTCTTCTACCTGCCTCATTTTCTTTGACAGGGTGTAATTCCCCAGTAAAGACTGGCCGAGAGCCACCAGCAGCGCGGTTTCGAAAGCCCCGGACATGTCAGTGACATCCTTTCGAATCTTGACAAGTCCGTCCAGCGGATCAAAAAAAGACAGAATATTGTCCCATTTCTGGCACCGGCTCCACTGGGATGGTTCCACCAGCCGCAGTCCATTCATGAAATCCAAATGTGCCGGCATGATATCCTTGTGCTTCCAGAAGATTTCGCTTAGACGCCCTTTAATCCTGCCGGATATGTCCAGTTCCTCCAGACGCCTTTCCATGGCGTGCAGCCTGCCGCACATACTCTGACGACCTATGATAAGAGGAAAATGCCCTTCAGATGAAATCGTTCCTTCATAGTCGTGTCTTTCGGAACCGAGAAAATCCTTGACCGCCCAGAGGGTATGAACCGCAGTGGCAAAAGCTCCTGGATCGTGCTGGACCACAAGTCTTTCTCTGAGAGCATCTTGGGAGAAAATGCCTGCTTCTACAGGAAATAGGCCCATCTCCCTGACCCTGCTTCTGTCAAGATAGATGGGCACCTTGTCTTCCACTGCATAATTCTGGATTACGCTTCCTGGAATATCCTTCAGACCAAGAACCAGTACATGATGAAACAGGTCCTTTATTCCACTTGGAATATTGCGGTCATATGCCCTGATGAGATCGGAGACGTAAAATCGCCTGTGCGGCTCATCCCTGGCAAGATCGGTTTCCCCCTCCTGGGCCCACAGGTTGGCTACGAGTATCTTGAGGGCAGATTGGTTCCTCCGCACTGCCTCAGCTATGCCTGGAACATGCAGAATGGGTATGATGCTCGTGTACAGACTGCCAGGGGCAAAGATCAGAATTTCTGCCTCTTTGATGGCCCCTATGACTTTCTCTGGAACCACTGGTACCCCGGAAAACCTGACGAATACCCTGTCCACCGGGTAGCCTCTTCGCGCCTTTCCCGACTTCTCTTCTCCTGTCACCAGTACTCCATTGGAATAGAGTACCTGCAACTGGGCAGGCGTTGAAGAACACGGGAGAACAGCATCAGGGTTCGCTCCTATCACTTCAGCCACGAACTGGATCCCCCTGATGACAGCTTCATCATTTAACGTCCTGTTGAGGTATATGGATGCCACGATGAGAAGGTTTCCCAGGCAGTGATTACGCTTGAGGAGCCCCTCGGGCACTCTATGCGAAAACAGCAGAGATATCAGTCTCAGGAGGGATTCCCTCATCATCAAAGGAAAAATCGACAGATCTGCTCCTGTATCCCTGATTATTTCAGCCGGTGATTCAGGTCTATCGGAAAACCTGTGATTGAAAAGTGAATAGAGGCCGTCCACCACCGCCAGGGCCTCACTGTCTCCCAGACCAAACTTTTCCTTCAGAATGCTTCTCTGAACCGATGACAGGAGTACGTGCCTGATATCCCCCACCGCAATTATCGGCAGGTCTTTCAGGAGCTCGCCTGTGGAACCCCCATCGTCGGTAATACAGGTTATCGCCCTTGTGGCGGGGAAAAGTTTCTTGAGACCCTGAAACGGAGAAAAGCGCCATCCCGGGTTCCTGCTGTCACCACCGACAACATTGGACAGGCCTGTTCCACCTCCAAACACCACCAGTTTCACATCACTGGTGCCGGTACCGGTGATGGCCTCGGCAAGTTCAGTCAGATCCTTCAGTGCGGCCCGTGGAATCTGCTCAGGAGGCCCTGACAATACGAGTTCGATGAGTTTCTCTGCGAGATCCCTGCGGGGAAGCAGATCCAGAGGTCCGAAAGTGGTGGATTCAACTTTTTCCAGGCATAAACTGATCCTGTCCCGGTCTGTCACTCCTATCCTCCAGGCAATGAAAAACATGGTCAGGGAGGCATCCCCGCCGACAACTGCAATTTGTCTGCCCGCATGCCGCTGCATCTGCAGCACCCTGTGACCACACAGGAATCAGCATGTCATGTCAGGCAGCCACGATTTATCCCGGGATGAATTGCCCTGCAATTGATTCCGGTATTGTTTACTGTTATCAGTTATCAGATTTTTCTGAATAATGCATCTAAATATTCCGGTCATCAGAAAAACCCCAAGACCTTCAGTCAGTGTCAGGACGCAAAAGAAAACCGTATATAGACCGGAGTCGGCTTCAAAGACGGAAATACTGCAATGCCTCCAAATTCATAACCCGTGACCGGCTCGATTGACTTTGATGGCTGGCACAGGTTAACCTTTAACAAGGGAATTACCGCATTTCCGGCTAGTGTCTGCCAGCGATTGCGTAATTTCAATCGAAGTCAAGGCTTCCCAAAAAGTTGGGCGCAGACATATATTGGATATTTCAGGCATTACTTTTTTACACGCCCCGGAAACCGGGCTGAGAACTCACTTATGGACAGACTACTGGTCAATCAGCCGGGAGGAGATCACAGATCATGAGAGTATTGATAATAACCGCCGATGGATTCGAAGACACAGAACTCATCTGCCCCATGTACCGCCTCAGGGAAGCAGGTTTCCAGGTGGACATAGCCGCACCTGAATGGGGCGAAGTAACCGGCAAACATGGTTACCATGTAAGTGCCAATCTTTCTCTGGACGACGTTGAACCCGCCAGCTACAGACTTCTTCTGCTTCCTGGCGGAAAGGCTCCTGCCCTCCTTAGAGAAACGCCGAAGGTACTGGATATTGCCAGGGCGTTTGCTGCCGACAGCCGGCCAATTGCAGCAATCTGTCACGGCCCCCTGATCCTCCTTTCCGCCGGACTGATCCAAGGCAAGAAGGCCACGGGTTACAAGACCACAGCCAGGAAACTCGAGGCAGGCGGTGTGATGTATGAAGATTCAGAAGTGGTAGTGGACGGGAATATCATTACGTCCAGAGAACCTTTGGACATCCCTGCATTCATGAGCGAGATAATGAAGGCCATCGCTCCTGCACAGGACTAGATACGACATTCATGATGTACTGACTACTCTTCCGCAGTCTAAAAGGTAGTTTTTTTCCGTCAGACCGTCTATAAGTCTCTGGTCGTGAGAGATCACTATCCACGCCTTCGCAGGATATTCATGCAGCACCCCGATCAAGCGATCGGTCATGTTCTGATCCAGACCAGTGGTAGGCTCATCCAGGAGAAGAACTTCAGGCCTCATGGAAAGCACTGCGGCCACAGAAACCAGCCTTTTCTCTCCTCCCGACAGATGATATGGGACTCTGTCCATCAGGTGCCGAATCCCCAGCGATTCCAAGGTATTTACTGCTCTGCGCCGTGCATCTGCATGGGCCATGCCCATATTGAGGGGGCCAAATGCCACATCTTCTATAACTGACGGACAGAAAAGCTGGTCGTCTGGATCCTGGAACAGCAATCCTATCCTGGGCCGGATCTTCCTGAAGTCCGTTTCTGTGCCGCAATAACCACCGAAAATTGAAACCCTGCCCTGATCAGGCACAAGCAAGCCGAGAATGAGGTGGAAAAGTGTTGTCTTGCCTGCACCGTTTCCACCCAGAAGACCTATCTTTTCCCCGTCGTCCAGCGAGAAATTTACCCCTTCGAGCACCTTCTGGCAATTTGGATACTGGAAATAAATGTTCTGTAGCTCTATCAACGCCATGCAAATCACCGCATCCATGACACCTTAAAAAATTGGTCTTTTGCCACGTAACCGTGTTGAATAAAAAAATAATCCTCGAAATATCAGAAACATGTCTGCGGTATTTTTTCATGCGCCTTGCTGTGAAACAAAATTCCCTATTTTTTAAAGGTGCTTTGAAATCACTCACAACATATCTCCGTACGATTTGCGGATGTCAGGCAAAACCTTGCGATCTGTAATTGCTCACAGAGTACAAGAAATCCGGCGCCATAGTGGCAGATTCTACTCACAACCATTCCACCCCTGCAATTGCCAGAATATATGCAGATGAGACAAAAGCCAGAAAAAAATCCCTTCGGTGCAGATGAAAGTGGGTGAGCAGCCAGAATGTACCGTCAAACCCCCGGCACAGCATGGCCTTGTACACTCTCTCCCCTCTCTCGAGGCTCCTTATGAAGAGCATGCCTATCATGTGAGCATAGGTCATGTAGGTATGCATGTCTGTCGCGGGCTCAAACCCCCTGACCCCGGCAGCCCTCCTAAGCCTCCTGAATTCTGAATAAATCACGTGAAAATATCGCCATGAAAAGAAAAAGAGCTGCACCAGCCTGGACGGAACATTCAAATGGGCCAAGGCATGGGCAATGGCAAAGATGGTCGAAGTGGACAGCAGGGCGATATTGGCCAGAACTATGGCATTGCACTTGAGAGTTACTGAAAGGGCGAGCTCAAGGCCCTCTCTGCTTATATCCAGAGACCAGATTTTGGCTGCTGCATTGCCTGGAGTAGTAACAGGGAGGATGAACCACAGCATGAGAAGGAAAAAATTAACCCATGCCATGCGCCGGAAAAGTTCTCGGTTCAACAGACCCCCACTCAATATCAGGATCATTCCTCCCAGAAGGGCCAGGACCTGTCCGGTCCGGGTTTCAATAACCGCCGTCACGACTGCAAATCCGGCGGCCAGCAGTATTTTCACCCTGGGATCGGATCTGTGGAGAATGGAATTCCCCGATGCAAAACGCTCACAGGTCACTTTGTGCGACGTATCTAGTCTTTCCTGTTGAGCGCTTTGGCGATCAGGGGTCTAAGCTGGTCCTCAGTTACCATACCCGTGTATTTCTTTACGATCCTGTGTTCCCTGTCCAGAAGAAAGGTCGTGGGAAGGGCATATACATTGCCATAGTCTGTAAGAACCTTCCTGTTGGCAAGCAATACAGGATAACTGATCTTGAGAACCTTGATGAAACCGGGGAGTATTTTCTCCGGTCTCTGGTCAACGGATATTCCTATAGTTACATAGTCTTCAGAACCAAAATGTTCCTGGAGTTTTATGAAATCAGGAATTTCAGCCCTGCATGGAGGACAGTAAGTGGCAAAGAAATTGACCAGTACCACCTTACCGCTAAAATCAGACAGACTGACACTGTCTCCCTCCAGAGTCATGAGGGTAAAATCAGACGCCCTGGGTGCATCAGCGCTGCTGGAACAGGCTGAAAACAAAATCGCAGCCAGCAGCGCAAGCAAAACAACTATCATTAACTGTCTTGTAGATATATCTCTAACCACTTCCAATACCTCAGTCTTTGAATTTTTCCAGTTTCCTTACGAGTTCCACCAGGAGTTCTGCTTCCCTTTTCAGGATCACTTCACCCTTTTGAGATGAGGCCTTGGAGGGATCTCCCCAGACACCTCCCGGCCAGAATTTTTTTTTATTTCTCGCCAGGATAGGGGAAGAAAAAGACGGATATTCGGCAGGACTGGTACCATTTACCCACGATGCCCTCAAATGCTGCATCAAAGATGTCTCCACCTCTCCGGCATGTGAATCACCTTCGGTCTCGACGATGTCACCCGGGATAGCGGCTACCAGATCAAGGATAGACAATACGGCAATCCTGGCATCCTCGGTGGTTTCGAGGATTTCTTCTCCTGCGTCCGTAAGTGCGGCCACGTGAGTTCCGCCGGCATGACCGGAAAGAAGAACAAAATTTCTGAGCCCCTGCCTGTACAGAGACATTACTATCTCGACACCCAGCCTGCGGACAGTGCCGCCTGTGATACTGATGGTTCCAGGATGGCAGCCTGTGCTGCGGCAGAGTCCGTACCAGACAGGTGGAGTAACGAACAGGGGATATTGCCTGCCGGCCTCCCTGGCAAGTTCGTAAGCATGAATAGTATCTGTGCCCAGCGGAAGGTGCAGTCCATGTTCTTCCACTGACCCGAACGGTATTACTGCAGTCTTTGTGGCATTTAGACCCCGTTCGAAGGCGGGCATTGTCATTTTTTCCACCAGCATGTGTGAAATCTACTTTTTCATTTCTGCAATGTCAATTTACACTGTCGGATTTTCTTGACAATACAGAAAACCTGCGATAATTTTCTGCCCAAATTGATTAGGTAGCTAATTAATATTTTCACTATCAATGAAGTAAAAAAATCAGCTTTTATTATAGATATCTCAAGTTTTTTCAGCAATCGGGGAATTTTACCCCTAAGCGATTACAAAATACCCGACGGAAGAAAATTGGGCTATTTTTCACTAATTTTAATATTTTTATCACAAACTCATGGTCTGTTTTTAGTTTATTTTCAACAGGTTACATCTTCAGGACATGGAGAAATCCCGCTGTTTATGTGTGGCACGCATATTGCTGATAAGCTTGCATAAAATGGAGTAACAACAATGCATTTTCCATTACATTTCAACTTCCCCACAATAGACCTGCACGCTAACAGGGAACTGGCTAATGACGGGTTCATTCTGGCTACACTGCTTGTTCTGGGCACATTGTTTGCCGTGGCCCCCATAATAGCGGGCTTTCTGCTGGCGCCCAGGGAAACCAGCCCTACCATGAATGCCATTTACGAGTGCGGAATGCCCGCATTCGGCAGGGCCAGAGAGGCTCATTTCGGTGTATTTTACTATTTATATGCGCTCATATTCATAGTTTTTGAGGTAGACGTACTCTACCTCTTTCCGATAGCAAGGATTTACCGCGAAGGTGTAGGCCTGACAGGTTTCCTGGAAATTCTTTTCTTTGTAATCGTTCTTTTCCTTGCCGTCATTTTTGCATGGAAGAAAGGGGTACTGCAATGGGAACGGGAAGCACTCTCCCTCCGATAATTCACATAGCCCAGCTTGAAAAAATCCTCAACCTGGCGAGGGCGAATTCACTGTGGCCTCTTACATTTGGTCTGGCATGCTGTGCCATAGAAATGATGTCCGCTGCAGGACCTCGTTTCGACCTTGACCGTTTCGGGGCCGGCGTTTTCAGGGCCACCCCCAGACAGGCGGACGTCATGATTGTCGCCGGCACGGTCACCAGGAAAATGGCCCCTGCGGTTGTAAGACTTTATGACCAGATGCCGGCCCCCAAGTGGGTGATAGCAATGGGAAACTGTGCCATTTCCGGAGGCCCGTTCAAACTCGGATACAATTACTCTGTGGTCGAAGGTGTGGACAACCTGATTCCTGTGGATGTGTATGTACCTGGATGCCCACCAAGGCCTGAGGCACTGATTGAGGCCTTTATTAAGCTACAGGAGAACTTGACCGGCACCAGGAGGTTCCCGGAATCTCCTGAGGCCACCACGGAGACAGCCTGAAGCCATGCATGAAATCATTGAAAAAGCACTGAAGGAAAGCCGGTTCAAGCCTGTGGAATCAGACCACCAGGCCACAGGCCTCCATTGTCATATTCATATTGAACCCGTTGACATGGAAGGCTTTGTATTCTGCATGCGGGACCACGGTTTTTTCCTCGAACTGATCACCGCAATAGATCTCATCGAAGAAAATGAGATTGAAGGTCTGTACGTATTCAATCATTACCAAGGCCCGGCCAGGATTGCAGCCAGGATAAAAACGGCGCGGGACAATCCGGTACTCCCAAGTATCGGTAGTATATATCCCGGAGCCGTATGGCACGAACGCGAAACTGCTGAATTTTTCGGCATTACCTTTGAGGGCAGCATGGATACCAGACACCTTCTCCTGCCCGAAGATTTCGCCTTTCATCCTCTGCGAAAGAATTTCAAGGCAATATGACTACGAACCCAGCCACAACAATCAGACACTCATTAGAACCCATAGGGGACGAGTCCTTCATTCTCAATCTCGGTCCGCAGCATCCCGGTACTCACGGAGTTCTGAGGATCATAGTCAAGATGGACGGGGAATATGTACTGGATGCTGATCCGGTCCTTGGCTACGGGCACCGCATGCAGGAAAAGATCGCTGAGAACATGACCTATTCCCAGATGCTTCCATACATGGCACGAATGGACTACCTGGCTGCTCTCTCCTATAACCAGGCATGGGTCTGTGCAGTGGAAAAATTGTGCGAATACGAAGTCCCCGACCGCGCTGAATATATTCGCATTATAACTGTAGAACTCAACAGGATTTCAAGCCATCTGCTCTGGTACGGCGCCTTCCTCCTGGACCTGGGGGCTTTTACACCGTTTCTTCAGGCATTTGCAGACAGAGAAAAAATTCTTGATCTTCTTGAATCCGTAACTGGCTCCAGGCTCACATACTGTTATTACAGGTTTGGCGGAGTCTTTCAGGATATAACAGATTCATTTCTCTGCAATGTGATGGATTATATAAAATATCTCAGGGAGAGGCTTCCATCATACCACGACCTTGTGAGCGGAAATGTGATCTTTCAGCACCGTACCAGCGGAATCGGCGCCATAACCTGTTCGGACGCCGC
Source organism: Thermodesulfobacteriaceae bacterium (assembly GCA_012961845.1). Taxonomy (GTDB): domain Bacteria; phylum Desulfobacterota; class Dissulfuribacteria; order Dissulfuribacterales; family UBA3076; genus DTYO01. Next base: position 1,319 of record DTYO01000040.1, on the reverse strand, counting down.
AGAATATGGTGTAACCGGGCCCATACTCAGGGGAACCGGCATCTCTTACGACGTTAGAAGAAATGAGCCCTACTCAATATACCAGCGTTTTCATTTCGAAGTCCCCACAGGAGAGACAGGAGGGTGCCAGGCCAGGTATACGGTGCGGATGCAGGAAATAGAACAGAGCCTCAATATAATTGAACAGGCAGTAACCACCATTCCTGACGGACCGATCAAATCCAAAGTACCCAAGATCATAAAGGCGCCTGAAGGAGAAGTGGCCATGGCGGTGGAAACCCCGAGAGGGGAGCTGGTCGTCTATATTGTGAGCCGGGGCGGCAAGACCCCTTACAGGGTCAAATTCAGAGTCCCTTCTTTTTCCAATCTGAGCATATTCCAAAAACTTGCCAGAGGAAAACTGCTGCAGGATGTACTGGGTATTCTGGGCAGCCTCGACCTGGTCATTCCGGAGATAGACAGATGATGACAACTATTTCCCCTCTCACAACCTTGCTGTCCCTGCTCGGCATCACTGCTGTGGTGGCCCTGAATGCCGTGATAGTGGTATGGATGGAACGCAAGGTGGCCGGCCATATGCAGTTCAGGCTGGGTCCCATGGAAGTGGGTCCTCACGGTCTGATGCAGACCCTAGCAGACGGCATAAAGCTTGTGGCTAAACAGATAATCATTCCACACCATGCCGACACCCCTCTTTTCCTGCTTGCACCGGTAGTCTGCCTGGTTCCAGTATTTGTTGCCCTCATGCCCGTGCCGTTTTCAGAGACCATGCAGGTACACGACCTGGAAATAGGCCTGCTTCTTGTGGTAGCCCTCGGCCTTCTGAACACAGTCGGGATACTTCTGGCAGGCTGGGGATCTGACAACAAGTACGCACTGCTAGGTGCTGCCAGGGCTATTGCCCAGATACTGGCGTACAAGATCCCTCTTCTACTCTGCATACTGCCCATAATTCTGCTTTCAGGGTCATTCAGCCTGAAAGAAATCGTACTTGCACAGAATGACGGCTGGTATTGTTTCTCCCAGCCCCTGGCGTTCATTGTCTATATCGTTACCATTACTATGGAAACGAACAGAAGCCCTTTTGATTTCGCCGAAGCCGAGAGTGAACTGGTCGCTGGTTTTCATACCGAATATTCAGGGATGACGTTTTCCATCTTTTTTCTGGCCGAATACACCTATATGTTCGTGGCCTCGGCGCTGGCATCGATTCTTTTTCTTGGAGGATGGCACGGTCCGGTGCTCCCAGGAGTAATATGGTTTCTGTTGAAGGTCTATTTCTTCCTCTTCCTCATGATGTGGTTTAGATGGACATTTCT
>DTYO01000039.1 GCA_012961845.1 Thermodesulfobacteriaceae bacterium | reverse complement strand
TTTGTTAGGCAGTTGAAGTACATAATCTGTAGTAGACAATTGGCGGACAGCCTGATACATGCTGTACACTGTTACCGCATCCTCAGGAAATTGTGCATAACCTTTTTAAAACTGTGTTTATTTTGTGTTTGAAATTAAAATCCTTTTTATTATCAACATGCCGTATGCGATTATCAAAATTTTATTCAAATGAATTATATCTTTAAAATCACAATTTTAATATAAAAATAAACAATTTAAACATACTTTATTATTATTTTTTTTTATTTATAAATAGGTAATTAAGATATGATAAATTTTTCTGTCAATAAACACGAAATCCTCGCTCCACTGGCAACCGTTCAAACAATCGTGGACAAGAAAACGATTATGACCATAATCAACAATGTATTCCTCTATTCCGATGAAGATCACTTATTCATAGAGGCAACGGATCTTGAGATAAGTTACAAGACGAAAATTCCCTGCAAAATCTTTGAGCAGGGAGCCGTAACTGTAAATGCCAAAAAACTGTATGAAATTATAAAAGAGTTTCCCTTCGACACCATCAATATACAGGAAGGCAGTAATTCATGGATCACAATAGGAACCGGAAAGAAGGCGGAATATAAGATAGCGGGTCTTCCACCAGACGATTTTCCGAGATTCAGACAGGTGGTCATGGACAGGTATATTGAAATAGATGGATTCATATTCAAGGAACTAATAGACAAGACCATATTTTCGGTTTCGTCAGACGAGAGAAAATACAGCCTTTCAGGCATTTTTTTTGAAGAATATTCGAATGAAGAGGGCCAGACCGTTATCCGTATGGTAAGCTCTGACGGTCACAGACTTACTATCATGGAAAGGCCTGTTGAGAACAGTGGTCTAAATCTCGATTCAGGAGTAATAATATCGAGAAAAGGTGCATCTGAGATAAGAAAAGTCATCGAAGGTGCTGATAAAGTAATCTTTGGTATTGATGGTAATTTCTGTTTTCTGGAAAGCGGGGAAAATAAATTGATAATAAGGCTTGTGGACGGAAAGTTTCCACAATATAAAGCCATCATACCTGAGGAAGTAGATAGGTATATCCTGTTTGACCGGAAAGAAGTTTATAATGCCCTGAAGAGGATTTCCATCTTGTCATCGGATTCAACCTTCAGAGGTGTAAAAGCATTGGTTGATACCAATTCCATGGAAATTGAGTCTCTTTTTAAGGACATAGGAGAAGCAAGAGAGATTATAGGGATTGAGTATGATGGAGAGCCATTTGAAATGGCCTTCAATGCCAAATATCTCATGGATGTGCTGAAAGTCATGAAATCCCCCAAGGTCAAGATGATTGCCAACAACCCTGAATCTCCATGCCTGATAGAAGGTGAAGAAGACGCTGGATTTCTAGGGCTTATAATGCCCATGAATCTTGTAAGACCGGAATAAGATTAGGAAGAATCATCGTTCTATGGAATCTGAAAATATTAAAAAAAAAGGAAAATACGAAGCTAGGCAGATAAAAGTGCTGTCCGGCCTTGCTGCGGTCAGAAAAAGACCGGCAATGTATATAGGCAATACATCCATTGAAGGGCTCCATCATCTTGTTTACGAGGTTGTTGACAACAGTATAGACGAGGCCCTTGCTGGATTCTGTAGCAGTATTAAGGTCATGATCGGGGAAGACGGCACTGTAACTGTAGAAGACAATGGTCGAGGAATACCTGTAGATATTCATCCGGTAGAGGGTATTCCTGCACTTGAACTGGTGATGACCAAGCTGCATGCAGGCGGTAAGTTCGATCACCAGACTTACAAGGTATCAGGAGGACTCCATGGCGTAGGAGTTTCCGTAGTAAATGCACTTTCTGAATTTCTACAGGCAGAAGTCTACAGAGACGGAAGTATCTATAGGCAGACTTACCGGAGAGGTGAACCTGCAGGGCCAATGGAATGCCTTGGCACCACAAACAAGAGAGGGACCAGAATTATCTTCAAACCAGATTCTGAAATATTTGAGGAGACAACTGAATTTCAATACGAGATACTGCAGGCCAGAATGAGAGAGCTGGCCTTTCTGAACCCGCAAGTAAAAATCAGACTCACAGATGAGCGTACAGGAAAGAGCGGGGAATATCACTTTGAAGGCGGGGTCTGTTCTTTTGTAAGTTACCTCAGTGAAAACAAAGACCTGATACATGAAAAACCAATTTATATTTCAGGTGAGCGTGATCAGGTGCATGTGGATATAGCGTTTCAGTATTCGAGGACATATTCGGAAAGAATACTCAGTTATGTAAATAACATACGTACAAAAGAAGGTGGTTCGCATGTATCCGGTTTCAGGCAGTCACTTACCAAATGCATAAACAAATATGCAAGTGACGATGTAGTCCCGAAAAAACTCAGAGAGAAATTGAGCGGAGACGATGTCAGAGAAGGACTGACGTGTGTGATATCCACAAAAGTACCTAATCCTCAATTTGAAGGCCAGACAAAGACCAAGCTCGGTAACAGTGAAGTAAGATCTATAGTTGCTTCCATCGTATACGAAAATCTCTCGGCATATCTGGAAGAAAATCCAAGGGTTGCCCAGCAGATCCTGGCAAAGGCTGTGGATGCCGCAAGGGCAAGAGAGGCTGCAAAACGCGCGAAGGAGCTGTCCAGAAAAAAAGGTGGACCTGATATCCTTATGGCCGGAAAGCTCGCAGAATGCCAGGAAAAGGATCCGGATAAGAGAGAAATTTTCATAGTGGAGGGAGATTCCGCAGGTGGAAGTGCAAAACAGGGCAGGGACAGGAGATTTCAGGCAATATTGCCCCTCCGTGGAAAAATAATGAATGTAGAAAAGGCAAGGTTTGATAAAATGCTTGCCAGT
>DTYO01000038.1 GCA_012961845.1 Thermodesulfobacteriaceae bacterium | reverse complement strand
TGGTGGTAAAATAGTAACTGAACCTGATTGTTGTGTTGGTCTAGTACCATTTTGAGCTACTGGCTCTTTTATCTGTTCTGATGGCACCTCTGAGATCTGTTCTTTTGCTCCGCGACTGCGACGCACACAAAAGACGAACTTCGAAATATCACCAACATGACCACGTTAATTTTTCCTGTTCGCCTTTTTCCTAAACAAAATTCCTGATTATTAGAGATACCCCCGAGTCATCGTCTCTCAAAAAATGAGGATCCTTTCAAGAGCAAGGCATGTGAAAAAGCAAGCCCGACATATATGTATTGACATCTCAAGCGGTATCTTCATGATACGTCGCAGAGAACAGACAGCTGGAGCATTCCCGGGCTGATATCAATCAATCTGAATCGATCCGCTCCACAACGAGATCTACGATCTCGGCCGGAGTCATCGCATCCGTGTCAAATGACAGATCGGCATATTTTCTATACAGGGGCTCCCGCTCACCAGCAACGGCCTCAATCTCATTCATCAGGCATTTTCCTGAAACAAGGGATGGACGTCTGGAGACCGATAAAGGATCCGAATCAATTCTGGAACTTATGGTGTCAGTCCTTGCCCTCAGCCAGACGACCATGGATCCATCAGGCAGTGAAGCATTCCAGATATCCTTGTGGATTACCGCCCCTCCACCGCATGCGGCAACCAAGGGTCCTTTCATGTCCAGCATTTTCCGGAGGGCGGAGCGTTCAATCTCCCTGAACATTCCCCATCCCTTTTCTGAAACTATTCTTTTGATACTCTTTCCAGTCTTCTCTTCAATCCATTCATCCAGATCCACAAAATCCCAGCCGAGTCTATGTGCAAGAAGCCTTCCCACCGTACTTTTTCCAGTAGCCCGGTAGCCGATTATTATAACCTTGTCTATGGATGGACACTCCCCAATCAACGGCCGAGACTCTGCCACAATTCCCAGAATCCTGGAAAAGATTTTTTTACACATTCCGGGTTCCTGATCAGTACTCCAGGAACCCTCAGACCTGCAACAGCAAAAGACATAGCGATCCTGTGGTCGTCATAGGTCTGGATTTCCGCTCCGTGCAGTTCGTGCCCCCCCTCAACAACTAGGCCGTCATCCAGTTCTGTGACTCGTGCGCCCATTTTGCCAAGTTCGGCGGCCACCGCCTTCAGTCTGTCGGTCTCCTTGATTCTCAGGTGAGCCACATTACGGATAACCGTGGTTCCCGTGGCAAATGCAGCGGTTACTGCAATAGTAGGCACCATATCGGGCCATTTACCCATGTCAACCTCTATTCCTTTAAGCCCCCCGCTCTCAGGACCCTGTACGGTCACTCCTCCAGGATCTTTTTTTACTGTGCACCCCATGTCCCCCAGCAGATCAGCTACTCTTGCATCCCCCTGCAGCGCATCCGGGGGAATATTCTCGACCGTGATGCTGCCCCCTGTTACAGCAGCCGCGGCCCAAAAATAGGAAGCACTCGATGCATCGCCTTCCACCGGATAGTCCGTGGCCTGATAATGCTTCTGCGGGATAAAGAAGGAACTGTCTCGTTCCTCCACCGGGACTCCGAAGGCCCTCATGACTTCAATGGTCAGATCCACATATGGTCTAGAGACAAGCCCTCCATCGAGAGAAATGACAGCAGGCTTCCTGGTATAAGGCCCTACTAGGAGCAGTGAGGACAGAAACTGGCTGCTCTTTTCAGCCTTGAGAACGGTCTTGCCCCCCTCCAGCCCGGAGGCCACAATTTTCACGGGAGGACAGCCGTTTCCCCTCAGGCTTCCGGCATCAGCCTTCCAGGCTCTGAGAGATGCCAGCAGAGGTTCAATGGGTCTCTCAGACATCCTGTCGGTACCAGTTAAAACGTACCGTCCAGCCCCAAGGGCCACCAGAGAGGCAAGGAAACGGATACCCGTGCCGTTGTTGCCCATATAGAGATCTCTGCTGCAGGGCGATATCCTGCCACGACCCCCTTCAACCTCCCAGTGAGTCTCCCGTTCTTCAAACAAAATGCCCAGCTCGACAAGCGCCTGTCTCAGGAGTCTGGTATCCTCGCTGTCAAGAGGGGTTTCAAGCCTGCTCCTGCCTGAAGCCAGCGCTGCAGCTATGAGTGCCCGCTGGGTAATGCTCTTGGAACCTGGAACCATGACCCTGGCCTTCAGGCTGGAAGCCGCCATTTCAATTTCTCTTGTCTTGTCTTCGCTCATCTTTCCTTCTCAACACATCTGCCCACTGGACACTGCTGACGCCGGGCATGCATGTGTGCAAATTTTCTTCAGACGCACTGACACCCGGCACAAATCTTCATTTCCGGACAAACACGCAGGTCATCGGCCGTCCGTCAGGCATCTGCCTCTTTCACGGCGTCCCTCAGCACTTTCTCCATAGCTTCCACCGGGGCGTCTATACTGGTCCACATTTCAAACTGGACCACAGCCTGATACAAAAGCATCCTCAAACCGTTGACTGTTGTGCATCCGGCCCCGGCCGCCTCCTTCAGAAGGCGTGTCTCAAGCGGAGAATAGACGATATCCATTACCACCTCGAAACGGCCGAGCAGGTCCGGGGCCATCGGAATTTCATTTTCGTCAGGATACATTCCCACTGATGTGGTATTCACCAGTACGGCCGCATGGACCTCTTCCAGGTCCTTCAGGCCCGACCACGATGCTCCGAAAGTCTCGGCAATCTGCCTCGCCCTGTCTGCTGTACGATTGGCTATATGGACATCCGCCCCCTTGCTCTTGAGTCCGGCACATACAGCCCTGGCAGCCCCTCCTGCACCCAGAACCAGCACAGACTTCCTCTCAAGGCTGACCACATCTTCCAGAGCGTTCACGGCTCCTGTCATGTCCGTATTAGCTCCAGCAAGAACACCGGCCCTGTTTATTACCGTATTGACCGCTCCTATCGCCCTGGCAGACGGATCGACCTGATCCAGCAGAGGAATTATGGATTCCTTGTGCGGAATGGTAACAGACAGGCCCTTCAGCCCAAGGGCCCGTATTCCTTCAAGTGCTCCTGGCAGATCTGTCACATCAAAGGCCAGATAGACCGCATTGAGCCCGACCGCCCTGAATGCTGCATTATGTATTGCAGGACTCAGGCTGTGCCTCACCGGATGTCCTAATATAC
>DTYO01000037.1 GCA_012961845.1 Thermodesulfobacteriaceae bacterium | reverse complement strand
TGCGGCAGAAACGCATCCTGCTGGGCCTTGTTGAATCTGTGGATTTCATCCACGAACAGTACGGTCCGGGGGGCGCTCTTTTCTGTATCATGCCGGGCTTCCCGGATGACCTGCTTGAGTTCCCGTACTCCTGAAAGGACAGCTGAAAAAGTGACGAACCTTGACCTTATCGACCTTGCCAGTATCCTGGCGAGGGTTGTCTTTCCGCACCCGGGAGGCCCCCAGAGGATGAGAGACTGCAGAGTCTTCCTCCGGAGCATGCCGCTGAGGATCCGGTCTTTTCCAAGCAGGTGGTCCTGCCCCACGAAATCATCCAGGCTCAGTGGGCGGAGACGTTCTGCCAGAGGAGCTGTGGTCACTTTGTTGAGTTTTTCCTCCCGTCAAGCTTGGAATGTGCTGTCCTCCACGGTCTAGAGGCCAGGAAGAACGCGGTCAGCATGGTGACTATTAGCCAGCTCCACCCAATGGCCGCAAGAGATATCCATGAATATCCTCCGTAAGGTTCGGCTGTTTCGGCAATCAAGTCCCCCGCCAGGATAACGGTGAGGGCCAGGGGAACGAAATACTTTATGAGGATGTCCCACCATCTGCCCAGCCTGAAGGAGGATGTGCCGTTCAGGTGTCTTCTGAGTTCCCTGATGTCGAAGATCCAGCCCACTAGAATGCACTCAGCAAATCCGACGACTATGAGTCCGTAATGGGTGATGAAGTGGTCCGCTATGTCAAGCCATAGCAGTCCTGCCTGGGTGGTGAATATGACCGATCCCACCAGGCCGAGGACCGAGACCGTGGTGACCAGCCTAGACCTGAGAAACCCGAATTTGTCCACCGCAGCAGAGATGAACGCCTCGATAATGGAAATGGAAGACGACAGTCCGGCTACCACGAGACACAGGAAAAAAAAGGCACCGAATACACTGCCACCCGGCATCATGCTGATCGCCTTGGGATAGGCGATAAATGCCAGTCCGATGCTCTGGGACACCACATCGGACAGAGGTTTTGCCTGGGAAGAGGCCATGAACCCCAGGACTGAAAATACCGCTACCCCAGCAAAGAGCGAGTAGCCGCTGTTGATCAGTGCCGTCAGCAAGGCATTCCGTGTGATGTCCGACTTTTCAGGAAGATAACTGGCATAGGCTATCATAATGCCGAACCCTAAGCTGAGAGTGAAGAATATCTGGCTGTAGGCGTCTATCCATACCCTGGGATTGCCGAGTTTGGAGAAGTCGGGTGTGACATAGGCCCTGAGCCCCAGTTCGGAGCCATCGAGAGATACTGACCAGACAACCAGGGCCACAGTCAGCAGGAACAGGAGAGGCATGAAAACCTTGTTCATCTTTTCTATTCCACCCCTTACGCCTCTATGGACAATGGCCCAGTTGACCACCCACAGGAATACCAAAGCGCCCAGTATGGGCATCCTGATCCGGCCTATCTCGCCGGGCGAGGAACTGACTGCCAGGAACTCCTGGAAGAAAAAGGCATTGGGATCGCTTCCCCAGCCCAGGCTGAAGGAGAGGAAGAAAAAATTGAGGCACCAGGCTATGATTACCATGTAATAAAGCACTATGCCGAACATCACGAACGTAACCGCCCACCATCCCAGCCATTCCCATCTCCGGCGGATCTTTGCATAGGCCAGAGGGGCGGAACCGATGCGCTCGTGGCCTACTGCAAATTCCAGAATCAGCAGGGGGATACCGGCTGTCATCAGTGCTGTGAGATACGGGATCAGAAAAGCGCCGCCGCCGTAGTCATATGCCATGTAGCTGAACCGCCATATGTTCCCCAGACCTATGGCGGATCCCACAGCAGCAAGCACGAAACCCATCTGGCTTTTCCATTGATCTCTTTTCATTTATGCGTGGAATCCTCTCTTGTAATCTAGTAATTATATACTGAAACCGGATTGTAAACAAATCCGTCCTGGCTGGCGGAAAAAGACTCCAGCGAGGAAGACAGGGGACATCGAATGACGAATGAAAACGAGGCGGCGGTTAGCCTTTCAGCCCGGATTATTCGCATCAAAAGCCAGACAGATGCTGATTGGAATAAGTTACAGCAAGTTACATAAAATATGGTGGGTTAGAAACTGCACCGGAAAGATGCAATGAATTAAACGAAAAAGTATTCTGCACTTGAAGCCGCAAGGGGTTCGCGTTTTCTGTGGATCAGCCGCATTGTCAGGGGGGTGAAGTGCCAGAGTACGTCTGTGCCCTCTCCGCCTAGAGCCTTAGGCAGACTTGCGGGCTGCATATTCCGGGTTCAAAGGTTTTTGCCTTGCCAAGGGCCTCTGTAAATGTTACATAGGTACGATTTTATGCCGAAAACACACGCCATTGAAGAGATCCCTGTGGTGCCGGAATATTGTTTTTCCGGTTTATAAGGGGCGGTTACTTCAGGGCGGAGGAAAAACCACACGATGTAAGGAGGAAACATGTCCTACGTAACCATGAAGCAGCTTCTCGAAGCCGGAGTCCATTTCGGGCATCAGACCAGACGGTGGAATCCCAAGATGAAACCCTATATCTTCGGGGCCAGGAACGGGATCTATATCATTGATCTCCAGAAAACCGTCAAGATGCTCAACAAGGCCTATGAGTTCGTAGAAGAAACCGCTGCCCGAGGAGGAAAAGTCCTTTTTGTAGGGACCAAGAAACAGGGGCAGGAATCAATATACGAAGAGGCCACCAGGTGCGGGATGCCTTATGTAAACCAGCGCTGGCTGGGTGGGATGCTGACAAACTATCAGACTATCCAGGAGAGGATAGAAAAGCTCAAGAGCATCGAGGCCATGTTCGAGGACGGGACCATAGACAGGTTTGTCAAGAAAGAGGCGCTCAAGATGGACAAGATGCGCCAGAAGCTGGAGCGCAACCTGGGAGGCATCAGGGAGATGAACGGCCTGCCGGCGGCTGTTTTCGTAGTAGATGCCAGGATCGAACAGATCGCAGTGAAAGAGGCCAACAAGAAGGGCATACCCGTGGTTGCCATTGTGGATACTAACTGTGATCCTGATGGCATAGACTATATCATCCCCGGCAATGACGATGCCATAAGGGCTATAAGGCTTATTTCGTCTCTGATGGCCAATGCCTGCCTGGCCGGGAAGAAACGTTTCGAAGAGATACAGCAGGCAGAGAGAGACAAGGAGGTGGAGGCCGAAGAGGAGGGTGCAGTGGAGACTTCGGAAGAGGCCGCAGCACCTTCTGATGAGGTGCCTCAGCCCCGGCCCGAAGAGGCCTCAGGGGCTCAGGAATCTGCTGCTGAAACTACCGTGTAGAACATTCGATCGAAGCGTCTGAGATCCAGTGCGGTTTTCGTAAAACAATACCTTGTGCTGAAAATACCGGTTTCCGTTAAGGGATCGGGCATGATGCAGTTGGCACCGGAAAAAGCTGGTCTGTACCGGCTGGAGCGCGACGGAATCGGACGGAACGATTTTGATGATAATTATGTCAAGTCTGGAGGATTTCAATTATGGCGAATATAAGCGCCTCGATGGTCAAGGAACTGAGGGATCGCACCAAAGCAGGGATGATGGACTGCAAGAAGGCTCTCAAGGAGTGTGACGGTGATATGGAAAAGGCGGTGGACTGGCTCCGCCAGAAGGGGCTGTCTGTTGCTGCCAAGAGGGCGGGAAGGGCGACTTCCCAGGGAGTCGTGCAGAGTTATATTCATGCGGGGAACAATATCGGGGTCCTGGTCGAGGTGAACTGCGAGACCGATTTCGTGGCGAAGACTGATCAGTTCATACAGTTTGCCAGGGATCTCGCGATGCACATAGCGGCTGTGAATCCTGTGTGCATCAGGCGGGAGGATGTCCCTGACGAGCTAATCCAGAGGGAAAGGGAGATCTATCTCAAACAGGCTCAGGATTCCGGCAAGCCGGAAAATATCATAGAAAAGATAGTGTCCGGTCGTATGGAGAAGTTCTACCGGGAGGTCTGCCTGCTGGAACAGTCTTACGTCAAGGACCCTGATCTCACCATCCAGGACCTGATAAATGATCTGATGGCCAAGATGGGCGAAAGTATAGGTGTTCGGCGTTATGCCCGATTCCAGGTGGGGGCTGAAGAATAAGGCATGGCTGCTAGACGGGGCGCTGCCGGTTATCGCCGGGTACTGCTGAAGCTCAGCGGAGAGGCTCTTCTCGGTACTCTCGAGTATGGGATATCTCTTCCTGTCATGGATTCCATCGCCGGGGAGATTGCTCAGGTCCATGGAATGGAAGTGGAGCTTGGCCTCGTGGTCGGCGGAGGGAATATCTTTAGAGGTGTTTCAGGCTCGGCACAGGGCATGGACAGGGCGGCTGCCGACCAGATGGGCATGCTTGCCACGGTTATAAACGCTCTGGCCCTTCAGGATTCCTTGAGGAGGCACGGGGTTCCGGTCAGGGTCCTGTCTGCGGTGGAAGTGGGCAAGATGGCCGAGCCGTTTATCAGGGACAGGGCTGTCCGGCATCTGGAAAAAGGGAGAGTGGTCATTTTTGCCGCTGGCACCGGCAATCCCTTTTTTACCACGGATACCGCCGCTGCATTGAGGGCCCTTGAAATCAAGGCGGAAGTGCTGTTCAAGGCCACCAGAGTGGACGGTGTCTATGATAGGGATCCGAAAAAGGATCCGAATGCCAGGAAGTATGACCGCCTTACCTATCATGAAATACTGGAGAAAGAACTCCGGGTGATGGATGGGGCTGCTGCTTCACTGGCCAGAGATGCCAACCTGCCTGTGATCGTCTTCAATATGCAGGTTCACGGGAACATAGAAAAGGCGGTCAGGGGAGAAGAGATAGGGACGCTGGTTGCCAACTGAAAGAAAACCGATGGCTGCTGCTGGAGGAATCAGACCATGAAAAGCGATATTATTAACGAAGCCGATGTCAGGATGGACAAGGCCATAGAGGCCTTCAGGATGGAGCTGACCCGGGTGCGTACGGGCCGGGCCACGATTTCCCTCATGGACGGAGTCATGGTGGATTATTACGGTACATCCATGCCCCTTGCACAGGTTGCATCGGTTGCTGCTCCGGAAAGCCGTCTTCTGACCATTCAGCCCTGGGATGCCAATATCCTCGGTGATATTGAGAAGGCCATTCTGAAGTCGGAACTGGGCCTGAATCCCAACAGTGACGGCAAGATAATCCGGGTCAATATCCCGCCTCTGACCGAAGAACGGCGCAGGGAACTGGTGAAGCTGGTAAAGAAGATGGCGGAAGACTCCAGGGTGGCAGTAAGAAATATACGAAGAGATGCCATTGAACGGCTTAAGGCCCAGAAAAAGAACAAAGAGATCTCCGAAGACGATATGTTCAGACTCCAGGACGAGGCCCAAAAAATCACTGACAAGCATATCAAACAGATAGAGGAAGTGGTTGCAGAAAAAGAAAAGGAAATAATGGAGTTCTGAGTGCCGGGTCTGATATGATATTAGCGGAATGTTGATTTCGTCTGAATTGACCAAACTTCCCGCCCATGTTGCCATTATCATGGACGGAAACGGGAGATGGGCTAGAAAGAGGGGGCTGCCCAGGATCATGGGCCACAGGGCGGGAGTGAAGACTGTCCGTTCAACAGTGAGGTGTGCCAGGGAACTTGGTATATCCGTTATGACTCTCTATGCCTTTTCCCAGGAAAACTGGGGGCGGCCGCCGGACGAGGTGGGAGCGCTCATGGACCTGCTGGTGGAATATCTGAGGCAGGAACTGGACGAGATGCTCGGCAACCGTATCTCCCTGAGGGCTATCGGAGACCTGCAGCGTCTTCCTGAAGAGGCCAGGCTGGTCCTCAAGGAGACCATCGAACGTACTGCGGGCAACTCGGAGATGATCCTGAACCTGGCCCTGAGCTACGGAGGGCGTTCCGAGCTGGCTAGAGCGGCCAGAAGGCTGGCCGAGGAATGTCTCAAGGGGAGGCTCCGTCCGGAAGAAATAGATGAAGATGTACTTGCCGACCGCCTCTATACATCCGGTCTCCCTGATCCGGATCTGCTGATCCGGACCAGTGGTGAATACCGCCTGAGTAATTTTCTCCTGTTTCAGGCTGCATATTCCGAACTTTATATCACTCCTGTCCTATGGCCGGATTTTTCCAGAGAAGAATTCATGAAGGCCCTTGAGGAGTATCAGAAACGGGAACGTCGTTTCGGCCTGATCTCTCAGCAGCACCTTTCATCATGCACGGCAAGAGGATCCTGACAGCCGCTGTTCTGGGTCCCCTGGTGTTTGCCGTCCTCTGGTGGGGCGGGGCCGGGCTGTTCGGACTGTTCTTGCTGACCGCATCTGCTATCTGCCTGTACGAATATTTTACCCTGTGTTTTCAGGGAGTGCGGTATGTCCTGATCCCGGGGGTGGTGACCGGGCTTCTGCCTGTTTTTTCCGCATTTTTCTGGAAAACTCCAGGTTCTCTGGTGTCTGGATGTTATGGAGCGCTGCTTTGCAGCACAGTATTTTTTATATTTTCATACAGATCATGGCAAAATGCCCTGGAAAAATGGACCGTGTTCTTCATGGGCGCCGCCTATGTAGGGTTCTGTGCGGCCCATATGGTCCTCATGCGGGAAATGCCAGGCGGCAGGGAATGGATTCTTTTCCTTCTGGTGACTGTTTTCAGTGGAGATGCAGGGGCCTATTATGTGGGCAAGGGCATCGGCCGGAGAAAGCTGTGTCCGGCACTCAGCAGCGGCAAGACTGTGGAGGGCGCAGTGGGCGGGGTGTTGCTCAATTTGGCGGCGGCTCTGGTATTGTGGAGCGTATTGTTCAGACACCTTGATCTCAGGCTCCTGCTTTTTCTTGCCGTGGCCATGGGGATTGTCGGACAGGCAGGTGACCTGGCGGAATCCATTATCAAGCGTTCTGCCGGTATTAAGGACTCCGGAACCCTTCTGCCCGGCCACGGCGGCATATTCGACAGGGTGGATGCGGTACTGCTGGCGGCTCCTCTCCTATACTGGGGTCTGAAGCTGGCCGGGCTGGAACAGGGCTGAACCGGTGAGTCCACAGACTGCCCCTGAAAATCAGGAATTTTCTTCCGGGACAAGGCGCGCAGGAAAGATCACCGCAGGCATATCAGTGATATTTCGATGTATATTTTTTGTATCCAATATGGTTATGGAGCAAAAGAGCATTTTTGGGAGGTACCCCGCAGAAAGTCAAGGTGTGAGGCATGCCGTGCCCGCTGAATTCATTGAATCCGGACGATCAGGCCTGCGGGTCTGCTCCAGATGCAGAGCGGAATAAAGAATATGACAGAAGAAATGTGCAGGGCAAAGAAGGTGGTCGTACTGGGCTCTACAGGTTCCATCGGTACCAGCGTGCTGGAGGTGATAAGGCAGTCTGAAGAGCGTTTTTGGGTGGCAGGCCTGGCGGCAGGAAGGAATGCCGGTCTGCTCGTGGAGCAGATACGGGAGTTCCGGCCGGGGTATGCGGCGATAATGACGGCAGAACTGGCCGAAGAGATAAGAAATGCCCCTGGATGTGAAGACACAGAAATACTCTGGGGAAAAGAGGGATACAAGACCCTGGCGGCACTGGAGGAAGGTGACGTGGTAGTGTCGGCCATGGTGGGTGCCGCGGGCCTCATACCCACGCTGGCCGCTCTTGAGGCAGGAAAGGATGTGGCCCTTGCAAACAAGGAATCTCTTGTGACTGCAGGCCCCCTGGTCACGTCCCTTGCAAGGGAAAAAGGAGTCAGGCTCCTGCCGGTGGACAGTGAGCATTCCGCGGTATTCCAGTGCCTGCAAGGTCACTGCATGGATGATGTGAAGCGCATAGTGCTCACCGCATCGGGCGGCCCTTTCAGGGAAAAGACTCTGGAGGAACTTGCCGTTGCAGGGCCCGAGGATGCCGTATCCCATCCCAACTGGTCCATGGGGGCAAAGATATCCGTGGACTCGGCTACGCTCATGAACAAGGGGCTTGAAGTCATAGAGGCAAGGTGGCTTTTTGACATACCTGTGGACAGAATCGATGTGGTGGTACATCCTCAGAGCATCGTGCATTCCATGGTGGAATACATAGACGGATCGGTGATAGCGCAGTTGGGAGTGCCTGACATGAAGGTGCCCATTGCCTATGCCCTTTCCTATCCCCGCCGCATGAAGGTGCAGCTCCCCGGCCTGAACCTGATGGAGATCGGGAGCCTCACATTCGAAGCCCCGAAGGCAGACCGGTTTCCGCTGCTCGGCCTGGCTTACCAGGCTGCAGAGACGGGAGGAACTGCGCCTACGGCGCTGAATGCGGCAAATGAGGTGGCGGTGGAGGCATTTCTCGACAGGCAGATAAGTTTTCTCAAGATAGCTGAAGTGGTGCAGGAAGTGGTGGAGGATTTTCCGATAGAGCCTATAGAAAGCCTGGATGATGTACTCAGGGCTGATGCGCTGGCAAGGCTCAGGTCGGACCATGAGATACAGAAGCTTAGCAATGGAATAGGAGTACAGAAACAGACATGACCACTATCTGGTCCTTTTTACTGGTACTCAGTGGCCTGATCCTGGTTCATGAATTCGGGCACTTCATCGTTGCCCGGTTCTTTGGTATCAGGGTGCTGAAATTTTCTCTGGGATTCGGTCCGAGGGTGTGTGGATTTGTCCGCGGGGGTACCGATTACTGCATATCGGCATTTCCCCTTGGCGGTTTTGTGAAGATGCTGGGGGAAAAGCCTGATGAAGTCCTCCCTGCTGCAGACGTCCCGTTCTCATTTTCCAGCCGTCCTGCATGGCAGAGGGCCTCAGTGGTGGTGGCAGGCCCTGCATTCAATTTTGTTTTTGCATGGCTGGTCTTTTTCGTCATATTCCTTTCGTTCGGAAACCCGGTGATGCTGCCTGACATAGGCGAGGTCCAGCCGGAAACTCCTGCTGATCGGGCAGGGATTATGTCCGGAGACCGCATTGTCGCCATAGACGGTAGAGAGATTCGTACATGGAGGGAGGTGTCCGATCGGATAAAGTCGAGTGGAGGCAGGGCGGTGACCCTGCTGATTGAGCGGGGCGGTAAGATTACTGAGGTCCGGCTTGTCCCCGAGTTGAAGAAACTCAAGAATATTTTCGGAGAGGAGGAAGAAGTCTCGGTGATCGGGGTGACCGCCGCGGGAAATCTCAAGGTGGAAAAACTCAATCCACTGGTCGCCATCGGGAAGGCCTTTGTCCGTACCTGGGAGCTGATTGCCCTGACGGCCGAAGGATTTCTGAAGATCATCCAGAGCGTTGTTCCTCTCTCGACTTTGGGAGGGCCGATCATGATCGCCCAGATGGCCGGCCAGCAGGCGGAACAGGGCGTCCTGAACCTCTTTTACTTCATGGCACTCCTGAGCATCAACCTCGGATTCCTTAATCTCCTTCCCATTCCGGTGCTGGACGGAGGACATCTGTTTTTCCTGACCATCGAATTCATCCTCGGGCGCCCTTTGACCATCAGGCAGATGGAACTGGCCCAGCAGATAGGGATCTTCATTCTGGGGGCCCTGATGCTGCTGGTTTTTTACAATGACATCGCCAGGCTCCTGGGTTTTGGTGCCCAGCTCCCTGGTCCGTGATTGATCTTCTGAAGTGATGCGGAAAACGGAAAAAAAAACCATCTCTTGCCCCACACTTCTGGCTGTGGAGACCTCCGGTCCCACAGGCGGCGTGGCCCTGATCCAGGGCGGCTGTCCGGCCGGGGAAGCGACCATGAACAGCCGGGAGACCTACTCCAGGCGGCTGATGCGGACTGCCGAGTGGCTCATGGAAAGTCTCTCTCTTGGATGGGGAGACCTCGATCTGCTGGCCGTCAGTATTGGACCTGGCAGTTTTACTGGGCTCCGTATAGGACTTTCCACGGTCAAGGGGCTTGCAATGGCTCTGGGGATTCCTGTGATCGGCATCCCGACCCTGGATGCCCTTGCATCAAACATCACTGCGTGCTCTGGTGATGTAGTATGCCCTGTGATGGATGCCAGGAGATCGGAGATCTATACGGCCGTTTATGCCGGAACCGCATCGGGCCAGCTGGAAAGGATTACAGAGTATATGGCGGTTCCGCCTGCAGACCTGCCTGGACTGATTCCCCCATGTGAAAGGATGCTGCTACTGGGAGACGGGGTGGGGCTCTGTGATGAGCATGTCGGCCGGGCAGCCGGCTCTGTAGTTAGGGCAAAGGAGCATGTCTCCCATGCCAGGGCCTCGGCTGTAGGAATACTTGCCCATGAAAGGTGGCTCAAGGGAAATGCCGGTGACGATATCCAGGCCATGGCTCCGATTTATGTAAGGGCTTCTGCAGCAGAGGAGAAGCAAAAGAGTAAGCGGCTCCAGGGGGCCGCATCTGCAGCGTTGTCAGGCATTTGAACCCCGGATTGTCCGGTTTGCGAGTTTGCCTGGGGTGCAGGCATACTCAGGTATTCCTCTTTTGAAGGGAATAGTCCGGATTGAAGTAAAGGGAGTAAGTCGGTCTGTCCTCCGCCTTGTGTCTGCACTCTCCTGGAGTCGTACATGTTTTGTCTGGCCGGCGGTTTTGCTGTTAATGATTCGAGGGGAAAGGCCGTGGTTGATGAACCCGTGAGGCTTGTGAAGGTCGTCTGGGATACGGAAGCGGTATTTGTGGAGAGGCCGAATCGTTTCTTGGGCTTGGCGGACTGCAATATGCCGGGGAGTCAGGTGCCTGAAAAGATCCACATCAGTGATCCGGGACGGCTCAGGGAACTCCTATATCCCGGAAACCGTGTGCTGCTCAGAAAGGCCCCGGCCGGTACTGCCAGGAAGACCTGTTGGGATCTCATTGCAGCGGCTTTCGGGGAACAGTGGGTGGTAGTAAATTCCAGCCTGCACAGGGGGATCGCCCAAAGAATACTGGAAAAGGTCAACCTGAGCCCGTTCGGGCGGGCTGAAGAGATCAGGCCCGAGATCAGGTTCGGGGAGAGCAGGCTGGATTTCATGCTTCTTCTCCGGGATGGCCGGCGGGTGTGGATAGAGGTCAAGGGATGTACCCTGGCCCGGGATGGATCAGCCCTCTTTCCCGATGCGCCCACCGCCAGGGGACGGCGGCATCTGGAAGAGCTGATCACCATCAGGAGTAGGGGCTTGAGATCGGCATTGCTGATCCTGATTTTTCGGGACGATGCGCAATGTTTCGCCCCGAACGGTGAAACAGATCCGGCATTCCATGAAGTTTTTTACAGGGCTATCCAGGCAGGCGTGGAGGTGTATCCTGTGGTGATCGGTCTTGAGCAGGAGTGGCTGGTTTACAGGGGGGTGATCCCCGTCTGCCGGGAGGAGAGGGCAGGGGGCAAACGTGTTTGAGCCCGGGTTCGGTCGTCTGTCCTGAAACGAGGTTGTTGCGCGAGGTCAAGGCGTCTCGGGGTGGTTCAATATCTTTGTTCGGAAGTCCGGAGTTCAGGGGGTTCACTTTGAAAATCACGGTGATCTTCTCCGGGTTGTTGGACAAAAAACCGGATTTTTTCAGACAGTCTGTTGCTTTTTTCTGCTGTTCTGGTCAGTTGAAATCAGAAGTGTCGGATTTTTCTTCTTTGGAAATGGAGGTGGTGAAAATGTTTGGACGAATATGTCCTTTTTGCAAGGAAACAGTTAAGAAAAATGCAGTTGTCTGCCGATACTGTGGAAGAGACCTTGATGTCCAGGAATCGTGCGGTGTATCAGGTCCGTGCGGACTTTTTGCAGCGCTGGTCGGACTCACTGCCGGTGCGGCCCTGGCCCTGGGACTGGGGTACTGGAAGGAGAGGCGTAGATGGGAAGATAAGGCGGTGAATGATTTTTCCTATGAAGAGGCAGATGAATAGTGCCAGCACGGCAGGCGCTTGCTTCTGCCGCAATATCGACGGAGCAGCGGGCTGATGGCAAGACGACTGAATACAGTAAATGAAGTGGCACATATTCTGTGCGAGGCGGTCAAGAACGTACTGGAGGCATCCACGGGATCCAGAATATATTATGCACCCACCATTCAGAAAGTCCCATCCATCAGCCTCAAACCCGACATAGGATGCTTCGTCCAGTTCAGCGGAGATTATTCCGGTCTCTTTATTATGAATCTCTCGGGACCGGCCGCCCTGGAACTGTATACCAGGTCCATGAAGTTCATGGGACTGCCGGAAGAAGACCTTCATACTGACTATACATCTGACGACGTAGTAAACTGCATTGGTGAATTCATCAATCAGGTGATCGGTAAGGCAAGAAGCATGGTTGAAGCCAGATACGGCCTGAATGCGCGCAATAATCAGCCGAAGGCGATCACCATCTCCACCGCCATCACCCTTTCCATTGCAACCATGCTGGATAGGCCGCAGTGCAGGAGGCTTTCGTTCAAGACCGAAGACAACAATCCGTTTTACGTGGAGATGAATCTGGAGCAGGTAGAATTCATAAAGCTGGACCGGACAGGCCGGAAGGACCAGGTCAATGTTCAGGACGATATAGACGCCATGATGGACAGCAGCGGGCCTAGGCAGTGTGTTGCTGCATCTGATGGATGCGCGGCGGATATCGACGCTCTGATGGCGGAATTCGGCGACTGAGCATGCTTGCCGCCGCGCCTGTACTGAGACCGGGCGGACAGTCTGGAATTACTGATTAACTGCTTCCCGTTTGGGTTTTCTATAAATCCGCCTCTTGCCGGCCTTTTCACATTCCCTTCTGCAGTTGCCGCATATTGCAGGCTGGGTAGGCCTGCTGGGATTCTTAAGACATCTCATGCTTAAATCCTCCAGGTGGTTGGTCTGATATTTAATACTGCTGCGATTATTATTTTTATAATAAGCTATTTTTCACATGATTGCAATATCCATGCCTTTTTATGGTCCGGAGTGCAGACTGAGCAATTGATGCTCATAGCAGAGATGGTTCTTATAACATGCTGAAATAACGCTGTGTTAGAGGGGGATGAGCCCGATATGGTGTTGTTCATAGCAGCCGGAAGTTTGCAGGGGCGTGTCAAAATAATGACAATAGCTGTATCCGGCTACCCTGCCCGACACACAAAACACACCGAGCAGAGGAGGACGGCCTGCTCTTTCCTGTGGAGATCGAGCTTACCATGCGCCCAGGGATGAAAACGCTCTGCGGCATGGAATCTCTGAAGCGTCTGGAGGCAAATACAGGCAGTGGGGCGCTTGTCTCCTTTTCCGGACAGGCCAGGTCTCTTACCAGAGACGTGGAAGTAATACCCGTTGGTCTTCTGTGATGAGATGGAAAAGAAGCCCGGAACTCATATTTGATAGTCCGTAATGATGTATTTTGTTATATATAGATAGGTGGTATGTGTGCACCACTAGCTCCTGGCACTACCGGTGACCTTTTGATGGTAGCAAGGTGCCTGGTCGTCAGGTGCTCATTGTCTCCTGCCATTTCCTTGTTGCCGCTTGGCAGGGTCTTATCCATTATGTCCAGAGGCAGCACCAGACTGCTGGACGGTGAATCAAAAAGAACCGGTGACTTGAAGTGTTCATAATACCTGTAGCTGCATTCGGGTTTGCTGTGCCGGAAGGTCACGGAAACCGGGGTGATATCCTGCTGACAGTTCATCCGGAGTATACTCACAACCAGGGCCAGAATCGCATCTTCAATATACGGAGAGACTGGATTGCCTTCACGGCGGACAAGGGTAAAAATGAAGGTTTCAGCTTCGGCATCTGCAGTAATCTATGCGAAGCGGATATCGGAAACAACCCGATGGTAATGCACAAATCGTTCCAGGGCGATTCGCAGTGTTTTGCTTGCCAACATTGCATAACCCAGGGTGCCTAAGTACGCTGGATGCCAGCATTCCGCATTGTCAGGGGCTTGAAGTACCAAAGTACGTCTGCGCTTCCTCCGCCTTACATCTTCGGAAAACTCGCGAACCGAATTGTCCGGGTTTGCCATATTGCGGCAAGGATACACTCAGGAGAAGAGTTGAACTGCGATGAAATCAGGAAACGGTTTTTCATCGATTATGCCTCTAATGCCATGCTCCAGACAGGCCTTAATATTAGGCGCATAATGCCAAATGGCAATAACCGATTGTTTTTTGGCCTTTTTTTTGGGTATTCTGTATTTTTTGGCGCACAGTGCCAAGCATTCTCTTGGCGACAGCTTATACTTATCCAGCACTGCACGGAAATATTTTGAATATTGCACGTGGAAACAAAGTGCCTGAGATAAGCATGTTCAACATGACGGAGGAAGCATCAACTTACTCGGATCTCAAGTTTGCGGAAAATGCGAGAGATGGGTTGAATAGGCCGAGATTGCGCCGGGTGGCCATGTGGCAGGTTACGGAAAATCCCAGTTGCGGCTGTTGACACTCCGAACCATTTTCGTTAGGTATAGACAGGTGTTTTTCAGATGCTCAGATCTGAGCTTAATAGGGAACCCGGTGCAAGTCCGGGACGGGCCCGCCGCTGTGACCGGGGACGAAGGTTGCATGAATGTCACTGTTTGCTCTGCGCAAATGGGAAGGCGCAACTGGTAGGGAGATCCGGAAGTCAGAAGACCTGTCTGAAAATGTGAAAGATTGTCTCCCTGGACAAGAGACTTTCATGGTTGATCGTGGAAAAACCGGGATTCCTCGGATCGGTAATCTGGTCCGGGGTTTTTTTTTCGCCTTTTTACGGCGTAGCTCCGGGCGCAAGCACTGGAAAGGAAATAATCATGCTGAACAGAATCAACCCTTTTTTACTGGCAACCATACTGACAGTCCTGACGGCATCAGGCGAGGTCATGGCCTCGGGTGACCATCCAGCCCACCGTGAAAGCGGCAGGACGGCAATTGTCCTCGCCAGCTTCGGCACCACGGTTCCAGACGCGGTGCATTCCATTACAAATATAATAGATCATGTCAAGGCAGCATTTCCCGGTACGGAGGTCCGGGTGACCTTTACATCCAATATCATTCGTTCGGTCTGGAAAAAGCGGCAGGCCGAACCGGAAAAATGGCTCCAGATGGGGATACCCCGCGAAATTTTATATAATAAAAACAT
>DTYO01000036.1 GCA_012961845.1 Thermodesulfobacteriaceae bacterium | reverse complement strand
GCAGTGGCAAAGATCAGTATGACACTACCCACTGTCTGGGAGTGCAGGAAACGGTCGAAAAACGACTGTTCGGGCTTGGTGCTCATGTCTTTCTCCATGAGCATGTCACAGGTTTCATATGCTGAAGAATACCGGTAAGACCCTGGAGTTGCAAGCCTGTCAGCCGGAAACCGCCATATGTCTGTTAACAGGGCACTGCATGTGCTGCATTACCGGCAAGCCTGACGGCTGCTTCTTGACAGGAGAACAGATGTTCTCTATTATTGTTTTCATGAAGCTTACACGTCGTGAAAAAGATGTCTTTGATTTCATCAGGCGGTTTCATGAAAGGCATGGTGTACCGCCTTCCATCAGGGAAATATGCTCCGGCCTCGGCCTCAAGAGTCCGGGCAGCATGCACAAAGTCATCATATCTCTTGAGAGAAAGGGATTTGTGGAAAAGAATGCAGGCAAAGGGCGGACTCTGAAAGTCAAGGGAGCCGTAGTTCAGGGATTCATCCCGCTTCTCGGAAGAATTGCGGCGGGTATCCCAGTTGAGGCACAGGAGAACCTGGAAGAAGAGCTTCCCGTAGATCCCCGCCTTTTCGGGACGGACGAGTGCCTTGCCCTGACCGTTAAGGGCGACTCCATGACCGGTGTCGCCATCCAGCCGGGCGATATCGCTGTAATCAGGCCGCAAGAGACTGTAAATGACGGAGAGATAGCCGCCGTGATGGTGGAGGGCATCCTGGACGAGGCCGTCCTCAAGATAGTCAGGATCAGAAACGGGACAATAGAGCTCCATTCCGCCAATCCCGATTATGAACCCATGTGTTTTGAGGGAGAAAAGCGGAAAGAGCTCAGGATAATAGGAAGATTCATCGGCCTGATCAGAAGGCCTTGAAGGAGTAATCCCGGATTGTCCGCTTCAAAAGCCGTGCGAACCGGACAATCTGGGGCAGGTGATCACGGACTTGATTTGTAGACCTTCACATGATGCTGCATATGCAGGGGCGGCGCCGGGCGTGCAGGCGCGCCGTACTCCCTGTGGCCTGCATGCCTTCCAGAGCAGCAGGTGCGGTGTCCTGTGAACAGGCCCTGGAGGTCTCCCTTGAGCAGAGATCGTTTTGTCCACCTGGAAGTGGAAAGCGCATATACTTTCTTACATGGCACCTTTGACGAAAACGCCCTGGTGGAAAAAATAAAGCGGCTGGGGCAGAGTGCGGCGGCGCTTACGGACAGGTGGAGTATCCACGGGGCGGTCAGGTTTTCCGAATCGGCAAGGAGAAACGGAATACAGTCTGTCATAGGAGCAAGACTCATGCTCGGTGACGGTTCGTGGATCACTCTCCTGGTAAAGGACAGACAGGGGTTCAGGAATCTCAACAGGCTCATCACACTCGGGATTTCAAGGAAAGGAAGACATTATATATCCGCGTGTGAACTGAGAATGCATGCAACGGGACTCGTATGTATTGCCGCAGGCTTTCAGTCCAGGACAAGGAGCCTTGCCTGGAGGGGAGACGCCAATGGAGCCAGGATTTCTCTCATCCCGCTTATGAGGATATTCGGAGACGATTTACATATCGCCATCTGTTCACATGTGAGAGAAGACAGAAAAGCAAACCGGATACTTTCGGAAATCGCTGCCGGATTTGGTGTAAAGACCGTGGCATCCAATCTGGCGGCGTTCCTGGATGAGGAAGACCTTTCACTTCACAGGGTCATGATAGATATCCAGAAAAACCACCATCACAGGGATGTCCATCCTCTTCCCAATACATCCTTTCGTCTTTTCTCAGGGCCTGAGCTGATCAACCGGACAGGATGCCCTGAAGCGGTGGATACAGCCGGAACAATCGCTGAAAAAGTCGCAAATTTTGCCTTTCCGTTGGGAAAACTGCACCCGCCTCTTCTTGAAACTGAAGGTAAGCCTGATACGAAACTCTCGAGACTCGCCCTGCAGGCGCTTGCCAGAAAGATGGCGCCGGTGCCGCCGGCATATCTCATCAGGCTGCTCAGAGAGCTGGAGGTCGTGTGCCGGAAAGGCCTTTCAGGATTTTTTCTCCTGGTAAAAAGACTTCATGATTTTGCAGAAAAAATGGGGATCATATCTAGCATCCGTGGATCAAGTGCAGGTTCGCTTATTGTACATCTCCTGCTGAACGGCCCTGATCCCATTCGCCACGATCTCCTGTTTGAGCGCTTCATCAATGAGGGAAGAGGCGACATGCCCGACATAGACATAGACTTTGATTCGGAAAGGCGGGATGAGGTTACAGAATGGCTCACAACCTTTCTTCCCGGCCAGACCGCCCTTGTATGCACCATCCATTCCTTCAAGGTAAGGAGTGCGGTGCGTCTTGCAGCCAGAGCGCTCGGTTATCCTCTCGAAGAGATATCAAGGTTTACTGAATGTCTGCCATGGTCTCTCAGGGGAATAGGGCTCACAGAGGCCATGGAGCGGCTTCCTGAACTCAGAGATTCACCACTCAGATCGGAAGAGAGGCTGGTGAGGTTTGCAGAACGGCTGGAGGGGCTTCCGTTTCAGAAATCCGTTCATCTCGGCGGAGTGATCGTTGCCCCGAATGATATTCTCTGCTGGAGTCCTGTGGAACATACCAGTAAGGGGTTCATGGTGTCGCAACTGGACAAGGACGACGTGGACAGCCTGGGGCTCCTCAAGCTCGATCTTCTGGGGCTCCGGATGCACACCGCCATCAGAAAGACGAAGGAGGCCCTGGCAGAGAAGAAAACAATCATGGATCCCGGCAGTATTCCCCTGAATGATCCCGAAACATACAGGCTTATCCGCTCCACGGACACCCTGGGTGTATTTCAGCTTGAGTCTCCCGGCCAGCGGAATCTGGTTGGGAGGCTGGCCCCTGAGAAATTCGAGGACATAGTGGCGGAGATATCCCTTTTCAGGCCTGGACCTGTAAAGAGTGACATGGTGGAGCGGTATGTGAAACGGAGGCATGGAAAAGAGCCGGTGACCTTTCCCCATCCATCCCTGGAGCCTGTGCTCCGGGAGACCTACGGAATCATAGTATTTCAGGAACAGGTACTGGAAGTGGTTCATGTCTTCTGTGGCTTTTCTTATGCAGAAGCGGATTCCTTCAGGCGGGCCATGACCAGGGAGAGATCTGTTCTGGAGATGGCCCGCCTCAGGAACGCCTTCATGGAAGGAGCAAAGGGAATGGGGCACAGCAGAAAGGCGGCTGAGAAGGTCTTTGAAAGGGTGGCGGCATTCGCTGCCTACGGATTCTGCAAGGCCCATGCAGCGGCTTTTGCAGAGATCACCCTGCAATCTGCCTATCTGAAGACTCATTATCCCTGTGAATTCTACATAGGGCTCCTGAATGCAGGCCACGTAGGCTCCTATCCGCCCTCAGTAATACTGAATGAGGCGAAGAGAAGGGGTATCCCTGTCTATCCACCCCATGTGAATCACAGCGGGACCGGGTATGTCCCGGAAGGAAGCGGCATTCGCCTTCCGCTGAATATCATTCATCACATAGGCCCCGGGACTGTCCGGAGAATCATGACAGAGAGGCACAGGAACGGATATTACGGAAGTGCAGAGGAATTCCGGCAGAGAACCAGCTTGAGGGGCAGGGTGTTTGCCGCGCTCATGGTGACAGGTGCACTGCCAGGCCGGAGGATGACTGCGTGAAAGTGCCCTGTGAAATCCTGATGGACTATTACATGCGGGAAGTAGGCGCATACGATCACCCCATGAAGTTCCTGAGGCCAGTATTTGAAAAACGGGGTTTTCTCTCTGCCCTGGAGCTCAGGCAGAAGCCCCAGGGGCGGAAGGTCAGGGTAGCCGGCCTTCTCGTCATGATACATACCCCACCGACACGTTCAGGCAGGAGGGTCATGTTTGTTACCTTGGAAGACGAGACCGGACTCATAGATCTTGCTGTCTTTGAGAATGTCCAGAGATACTGGGCACGGGAAATTCTCTCAGGCGGGCTCCTTTCATTCGAGGGGATACTTCAGAAAGAAGGGAAGGGAGGGCGCTCCGTCAGCATAGTTGCCAGGAGGCTTGTCAGGAATCTGAGCGGACCGCTGGAGTGTTTCATGAAATAGCCCACGCATGCATCCCGGATTATTCGGTTCGGAAAGTTGCTGCATCATATTGAACTTGTGAGCACCCCCTGAAAATATTGTTGTTCGGCCCCTGAAACAAACAATCCGGCTTCACGTGCCAAGGTTGACCATACATCAGTTAACTGATACAGATTGTGTTGACATTTTTTTCACAATACGTGGTCTGTATTTATTGCCTGGATTTCTTGTACATGATACCTATTTCGCCCATCCATATAACCATTGCCATCCTGGCCGTCACTTTCGCACTGCTCATCTTTACCAGATTGCCTCCGGCAGCCATATTCCTCGGTGCCCTGACCCTGACCATAACCTTCGACCTGGCCCCCCTCGAGATGGCTCTCAAGGGCTTCAACAATCCAGGTGTCCTGACCGTCGGTGCACTTTTCATGATAGCAGCTGGCATGTATTCCACCGGCGCAATCTCGATACTCAGTGAAAAGCTTATAGGAAGGCCGATGTCGGTCATAAAGGCCCAGCTCAGGATACTTCCCAACATAGCCTTTGGAAGTGCATTTCTGAACAATACTCCCCTTGTAGCCATGATGATACCAGTTATAAGGGATCTGTCCAGGAGCTGTGGGCTCAATCCCAGAAAGCTTTACATACCTCTGAGTTATGCATCGATTCTTGGTGGAACATGTACCCTCATAGGTACTGCCACCAACCTTGTGCTCAACGGTCTGATAAACGAGAAGATCAGCGAGGGCATACCAGGTCTGCCGCACATGGAGCCACTAAAGATGTTTGATCTCTCATGGATAGGCGTACCTGCCACAATAGCAGGCATGGGATTCATTGTCATGTTCACTAGATGGCTGCTGCCCAGCAGAACCATCAGTGATTCCCTGGAGACCCCGGCCAAGAAACGGTATTTCCGGGTGGAGCTTGAAGTGGAACCGGATGGTCACATTGATGGCAGGACCCTTGAAGACGCTGGGCTCTCCGGGCAGGAGGGATTTGACATAATCTGCTTCATCAGGGATGGAGAATCCATGGATCATGCCCCGGACACAGTGCTGAAGGCAGGAGATATGATAGGCTTTTCAGCAGACATAGAGGGGGCAAAAACACTGTGGTCCACAATGGGCCTCAGGCCTCTGTACAGCCCTTCCGGCACAAAAGACGAACGCTATAGGCATCATCTGGTGGAGGCCGTGGTATCCAGAAGGAACACCTTTCTGGGCAACCGGATAGGCGACCTCGAGGCAGAGAGTGAAAAACAGAATATATGGCTGGTTGGTGTGGCAAGAGGCGAACATGCCATGGATTATCCACTCAAAGATGCAGTGGTGCAGCCAGGAGACGTGGTGCTGCTCGAGGTTACGGACAGCTTCTTTTACCGTGCCATCAACGAAGTACAGTTTTCCATGATCCAGAAACTCAGGGGAGCAGCCATTCAGCGCACTGCCAAGGCCCTTACGGCGGCGCTGATTACTGCTGCCATGGTGATATCAGTGGCGGCAGGTTGGATTTCAATGCTCAATGCGGCGCTTCTGGCCTCGGGAACCATGCTTCTGACCGGCTGCATGAGCATCAGGACCGCAGGCAGATCGGTAGATTTCGCCACACTCATAGTGATTGCTTCTGCCATGGGCCTCGAATCAGCGGTTACGGCCAGCGGCCTTTCAGAACACATAGGGCGGTTTCTGGGAACGATCGGAGGCAGCGATCCGTATGTGGCTCTTGCCGTGGTATTTACAGGGGCGATTATCATGGATGCCCTGGTCACAAACGTGGCCTCTGCCGTGTTCATGTTTCCTATTGCCCTGACCATTGCTTCCCAGGTGGGAACCAGCTTCATGCCGTTTGTCGTTACAATCATGATAGGGGCGTCGTGCAGCTTCATATCCCCTGTGAGCTACCAGACCAACCTCATGGTCTACGGCCCCGGTGACTACAGCTTTGTTGACTTTGCAAAGATAGGAATTCCTCTTTCCGTCTTGGTGGGAGTAATAACCGTATTCCTGACACCTGTCATCTTTCCGTTTCATCCATAAAAAATGCTTTTATCTTGGACACGGCCACTGCGTATTCACAATATACTCTATGCCGAAATATTTTATTGTTAGAGATCGTACTTTTTTCAAATATATCAGCTACTCATACTTTCATTTTTTTTATATTGACAGAGAAATTGTGCTGGTCTAACTTCATTTACGTCATGTAAAGACATTTTTTAGTGAATTGTTTTGTTTTTGCATAAAGGGAGGGAAAATGGGGCTTTTTTTCGCGTTTGTAGCCATAGGGATGAGTATTTTCGGCATCATTGCGTTTCGTCAGCTCAAAACTCTTCGGGAGGAGATAAAGGAATTAAGGAACGACATTGCATCCGGAGCATTAAGAGGGCCAAAAGGGGAACCAGGTATTTCTGGCAAGCAGGGCCCTCCTGGTCCCAGAGGTGAAAAGGGAGAACCCGGTCCTCAGGGCCCTCAGGGAGAACCCGGTCCCAAGGGCGACAAGGGTGAACAAGGGCCTGAAGGACCTCAGGGACCCCAAGGAGAACCAGGGCCCAAGGGTGAAAAGGGCGATAAGGGAGAACCCGGTCCACAGGGTCCTCAGGGGCCGGCAGGTCCAAAGGGAGAAAAAGGTGACCGTGGTCCCAGAGGGCCAAGAGGAGCCAAGGGTGCGGCCGCTGGCAAAACCACCACAACCACAAAGGCATCAAAGGCCGCAAAGGTAGCCACGACCAAGGCCGAGTAAGGCCCTGAGGTCAAAACGGATCTGGCGGACGGATACTGCCGGAAAGTCCGGCTTTCTGTCTGCCAGTGTATCATAAGGGTATTCATGTATTTTTCCCAAATGATACAGGTCCTGTCGGAGACAGTGGATTTCCAAGTTTATCTACAGAACCAAAATAATTTCACGGCATCAGCAGCTTGAGCTCGGTAGCCGTGTCAGGCAGTCTGACGGCACGGGAATTCGTCAGCTCGAACACGATTACTTCTATTGTAGCACGGGTCTGCCGTTTTCGCCCGGGAACAGTGTCCCTGTTCCGGTCACTTCGTGTACATTATCTGTCACCATTTCCATCGGGACGGTGGAGGGAGCCCTGCCTTCCTGAGGACCTGTTATCAGGCAGCTTCCCCGGTCGGCTCCACCAAGTACGATGATCTCTGCGGCCTTTATGCCCTGTTCCTCTGCAAACTGTTCCAGGTATTCATGGAGTATGTCACCGTCTTCCAGACGTACAACAAATAGGCGTCTATGTTCAGCAGCAGAATATTTCATGATACGTTCCTGTCCCCCCAAAAAAACAGCGGGCCGTGAAACCCGCTGTTTTATTGCAGTTGAACAGATAATCTATCTAAATTCGATTTATAGATTCTATCTCCATACCCATTCTGTTTTCAAATCTATCTTCCTTTCGTCCTCGAAGAAAATTACTTCGTTGCCGTCAAATTCTCCGAAAGGAACATACCAGAGCTTTACTGTTACCATCAGATCGTCGTTCACTAGTTCACGACGTTTTTTGCCGTCTTTCATTGCATCCTTGTAGGGATAGGGTATCTCAAATTTCTCGTGCACGTGTTTCATGGGCGGCAGGCTTGTTTCTGCCAGGAGTCCGCTTTTCTCATATGGTCCGCGGCCCATTTCCTTGCCTTTACCGAGGCGGCCGGGATAAGGCATGTATATTCTCTGATCGTTGTAAACCTTCTTGCCGTCAGTTGTCTTTGCGGTCACATCCAGGACCAGCCGGTTGGGAGTAGGTCAGCCGTCCGGTATGACATGGCCGGCCTTATTGTATAGATCCACCATGATTATGCCCATTGGAATTACGCCTTCGGCCTTGTTCTTTCTCCAGAACAGAGATCTGGCTTCTACTTTTATATCCAGGGCCATTTTGATCATGTCTTCATCATTATACGCCTGCATGTCATGCCCGAGGCCGGACTTGTTCATGTGGCATTCCTGACAGGTTTCAAAACCTCCATGGGCCACATAGGCATAAAGATAACTGCCATACAGAGTGCCGCACTGGGAAGGATGCTCCAGTTCAAAGTTCGGCCCGAGACCGTGACACTGGCCGCAGAAAATGGATTCACTCAGTGCAGGAGCCTTGGCTATTTTAGGCAGATCTTCATATTCGTGTTCCCCGTCCTGTGAACCATAGACCGTATCGCGCTGCGGGTAACCATCGGACCACTTGTGTATTATAGCCATCTTGTTGTGACACACCATACAGCCTATGTTCAGACTCGATATTTTTTCCTCCAGTTCTTCATAGAGGTCTTCATTCCCCTCCTTGCCCGCCTTCTGCCAGGCCCTGATGGTAGCCACGATTTCCTGGGCTACGTCGTCAGTAGCCTCATCAAGCTGTGGAAGGTGACATTTGGCACAGATCATCAGACTCTCCACGGTAATGTCCTTGTCATCCTTCACACCTGAAAAGGGAAAGCGCTTCAAGCCTTTGTCAATAGCAGTGAGAATGGTGGGAGCAGTTCTCGGGGAGCCCAGGATCGAATGGGAATGAAGAGAATTTTCCCATTGTTCATGGGCTTCTTCATGGCATTCAATACACTTGCTGGAATCATATCGATCGGCAAGTTCCTTGATGGTCTTTGCCTTGGGTAAAGGTGCAGGCCTAGGGCCACCGGAACAGTATGCGCCTGATACCCCAAGTGCTGTCACTACAAACAAACAAGCAGCCAAACTAAACAAGTTT
Source organism: Thermodesulfobacteriaceae bacterium (assembly GCA_012961845.1). Taxonomy (GTDB): domain Bacteria; phylum Desulfobacterota; class Dissulfuribacteria; order Dissulfuribacterales; family UBA3076; genus DTYO01. Next base: position 1,717 of record DTYO01000036.1, on the reverse strand, counting down.
TTCATGGACCCTCCTTTTAAATGATAGATGAGTAAAAAAACGCCTTTTTTGGCATTAAATTGTACAGTTATCAGCAGGACCTCCCATCTTTTATAATCTAGTCAAAGTGTTGCCGTATAGTCAAGAATTATATCACAATCACTGGACATTTCAGATCCTGAAATTTTGTTGCAAGTATCTGAACATGTGTATATTTTCATTGTATGAATTGATAGTGAGAGCGTTAAATAACAGGAAGTCAATATTCACCGGTTTCGTAATTTGAATTTAGATACCATGTCAGCCCGGATAGAAGTGATAGAAACGGATATCACCCGACTCAAGATAGATGCAATAGTAAATGCGGCCAACAGGTCTCTGTTGGGCGGTGGTGGGGTGGATGGTGCAATACACAGAGCAGCCGGCCCTGAGCTCCTTGAAGAATGCAGAAAGCTTTGTGGATGTAATACGGGGGAGGCTAAGATAACCAGGGGATACAGACTGCCGGCAAGATATGTCATACATACCGTAGGTCCTGTATGGAGAGGCGGCGTCCGCAATGAGGAAAAACTGCTTGCCGACTGTTACCGGAATTCAATGAAGCTTGTGAAGAAATACAGACTCAAATCTGTTGCTTTTCCGGCAATCTCAACAGGAGCCTATGGATTTCCCTCTGACAAGGCGGCTGAGATCGCGGTAAGGACAATCCTTGAAGAAGTAGACATCGCAGACATGGTACAGCTTGTCATATTCTGCTGCTGCAACTCGGAGTGCAGGAAATATCATGAAAAAGTACTGGAAAAATTAAGAAACGGATAGATTTCCTGCTCATGGGAGCCTTGTTCCGGAACAAGATTCCTGATTTTCAGAGATGCCCCCTGTATTATCAACAAAGTCTTCTGCTTGGCAGTACACTCAATCTTAGTTGCGATGGAAACCACCGCTTGCCATTGGGAAGGGTACTCCTTTTGATGGTCGAAAACTATCCGAAAAGCTCGTTCGCGCACCTCTGGGGAATATCTGATTGATCTTGACATGACTCTATCCTCTCAAACTTTGGAGTCTTCGTCAAACCCGGGGCGGTTCACATCAAGGCGCAGCAGGGTACATCACAATTCATAGGGCAAAACAAGGAGATACTGAAACTTAAGGATTCCATCGCCCATTTTGTCCAGCTCGACTGCAACATGCTCATTACAGGCAAGACCGGCACCGGCAAGGAACTGGTGGCCAGGACTATTTATGAACTGAGCCCTAGATCGGATAAGCGCTTTCTTCCCTTAAAACTGCGGAGCAATACCGGAAGAACTGATGACCAATGAGCTTTTTGGCCACGAAAAGGACGCCTATACCGATGCCAGCGGGATGCGCAGGGGACTACTGAAGTCTGCCAGAGGCGGTGTGATACTGTTTGACACAGAGGGCAGGAGTGATTCCTGTCAAACATCTTGAGATAATGAACCAGATGATTAGGACCATGGCAGAACAGGGAAAAACACCAGCTGAAATGATAAAACTGGAAAGTAACTAGAAAGGTTTCAGATACTTGTTGCCGGATTCCCCGGGGCCTTGCATGCCCTGGGGAATTTTTGTAGCAACATAAAATTCTTTTTTGCGATTATTAATCTTATTTTTCCGTATTTCCCCTTGTCTCCGGAACATGTCAATGAAAATGAGACATCCCTGGTTTTAATTTAAAGTAGAATCTGTGGCTCTTGAGTCACCACCGTTCCGTTAT
>DTYO01000035.1 GCA_012961845.1 Thermodesulfobacteriaceae bacterium | reverse complement strand
GCCGATTCGACTGCCCAACTTTTCCGGCAGTTTTGAAAGCACCTTTTAGGTGAATCGGAAAATGTGGCCTTAGATGTATAATTTCCTGTTATTATCTTGAAAATAATTTTGTTCGGCAATTGAAGTGCATAATCTAGGATTATTGGTGCTGAGAAAACTGACAACATTTTTTTGGTGTGTCCGGCTATCGCCGGAATCTCCTGGTTTGTATCCATGAGCGAAAGGAATATTTTCATGAAAGGTGTTACATCAAAATGTCACGAAACTGAGCCTGAGGGCAGAATTTCACTGGTGATTGACAGTAGAGGTGATTGCTGAAAGGCGCTTTCAGCCGTAGGTATGCGCTATCAGGGATCCTGCTGTATCGCCCGGGGACCGGGTGGATGTGCTCATCAACAGGGAAGCCGTCCCCAAAATGCACAGGCTGATAGACGCCATGGGGGCCTGTACGATAGAAGAGGAGTGGCACCCGGATCATATGCGCATGATGGTAGAGAAAACCTGGTGATCTTATGATGATGGAATCAGGCCCGGAGCCTTTCACGAGCTTTCCAGCCACTCTTCGAGTTCCGGAGAGACATAGACCGAATTGAGCAGCGTACCTGCCCATTCTACACCCTGAGTGCTGAGCTGCCTGCACATCCTGATCGCGGCGACCTGTACCGGCGGGATGTCGCTCCAGACCGCCGATTCAAGAAATCTCCACCGTTTGGGGTCGAGCTTTCCGCCCTCAATGCCTTCCCGGCAGAGGGTGCAGACAAGAATGGTGTGTTCCGGATCGGGTTCAGGCGGAAGCGGTTCAAGTTCCATAGGGGTTAGTCCCCTGCCCGAAGCTCCGCAGAGTTCACATCTTGATCCGGATCTTCTGACCAGGGTCTTTCCAAGGGTCGAGATTGCATCCTGTCTTGCCTGGTATCTGTCAAGACCTTTTGCCATTTTCAAATATCCTTTTCTCTTCGTAATGGAGATACTGCCAGGGTATTGCCGTATTAATGTTCTGATGTATTCTTGATGATAACACGGGACGACCTCTGCGGAAAGCAACTCATGGACGTCCTCATGTCTATCCCGAACAGCCTTTTTGTGTCCGGCCGCATGGCGTCGGACATCAAGGCGTATACCATGTATTTTCAACTCGGCTAATTTAGCTTTTGAAGCGGATAACCATGCTGTAATGCCCTACAACACCGCATTGAGTGTGGCTGTGACCGGTTTGTGTGGAATTTCTTATGTCAGTAGAAGAGAATAAAGACGGTACGAAATGTTTTAACCAGGCCGCCCGGACCTGGGACGAGAAGCCGGTCAGGGTGAGGCTCGCCAGGGCTGGTGCCAGTGCGATAATGTCTCAGATACCTCTTGATACCAGCATGTCCGCCATGGAGTACGGGTGCGGGACAGGCCTGGCTTCTATTGCCCTGGCGCCAGCACTTGAAAGTTATTACCGCCGTGGACAGCTCACCCGGGATGCTTGAGGTCCTTGACGAAAAGATCAGGAATCTGAAACTGGCAAACATGTCCACAAGGCTGCTTGATCTCACCGGGGAGACGGCTTTTGAAGACAGGTTTCACCTTGTCCATACCAGCATGATACTGCACCACATCGGGCCGGTTGATGTCCTTATCGAAGGGTTTTACAGCGCTCTGCATCCGGGAGGACGGCTTGCCATGGCTGATCTCGACCGGGAAGATGGAGATTTCCACGGCTATGCTCAGGGAGTAGCGCATCATGGTTTTGACCGCCTGGAACCGGAGGATATCCTGAAAGCAAAGGGCTTTACAGCCGTCAAAACCGTGACAGCCCATGAACTTAGTAAAGAAGTGTCAGGAGGCGGGAAGAAGACCTTTCCGGTCTTTCTCATGACAGGAAGGAGACCGTGAGGACATAGATCCCGGTGAAGTTGCCCTGCCTTAAAGTCAAAAGCGTCAGATGCATGGTGGTTGCAGGTTTTAATCTGAATAATTAATACGCAAAAATGCCGGAAAAGTTCCCGGCGGCTGGGTAATGTTATGATTTCTGGGGTGTTTTTACCTTGTATGGCTGAAAAGGGGAAATTAGTTTTTCTGGTTTGAAAAAGTTTTCTCATGCCGGGATTCTGTTGATGTTTCTCTTCGGCAGGCAGAAGATCGGGCGATTGGAACTGAACGGTGGATCAGGGC
>DTYO01000034.1 GCA_012961845.1 Thermodesulfobacteriaceae bacterium | reverse complement strand
CGATCACGTTTTTCTTCAGTTTTGAACAAGGTTTTTTCTTTACCCATAATAGTCTCCGATTTGTTGATAACTTTCACATAGCACTGCATCGGCGGCGGCGTCGGGCATGCGGTCATACTCCCTGTACCTGGAATGCCCTGCAACACAATAGATGCTGTGCCATGTGAGCAGATACGTTTTTTCAACAATCAGCTTCAACATGTAGCACCATGATCTCCCTGTCAAACACAAAACGAAAAAAACCACCACCGTCTCAAAGGCGGTAGTGGTTTATTGTTGACTACATGGGAAAAAAGTCTTGCCGGGATAAAATGCGTTTTTTCAGCCCGGAGCAAATCGCCTGGTCCATCCTTACAAGATCGAGAAGAACCAGGCTTTTTACAGGAGGAAAAACTGTTAAGCGTTGGCGGTTACGGGCCAGCTGTGATGGTGAGTCCATTTCTGGGGCCTTCTGCCCACAGAATCCCGGCTGCCTTTCTGCTTTGAATTCATATTGTACACAAGAGAATCAAGTAGGACTGAAAAATCTACATATTGAACTGTGATATGATCCGGTACCTTTATCCTTACCGGAGAAAAATTGAGTATTGCTCTGACGTGGGGAGAAATCTCATCTGCCACCTGCTGGGCTTCATCCGGAGGAACAGCTATAATGGCGACATCTACGGCATATTCGCTGAGGAAATGGCCGAGTCCGTCCATTGAATAGAATGGGATTTCAGCAGAAAGATCTTTTTCCAGGTTGTCGGCATCTGAATCAAATGCTGCAATACATGTATATCCCCTGTTCTTCAGATAGTCATTCTTAAGAAATGTCTTGCCTATGCAGCCGCAGCCGATGACCACCATTCGGGTGACCTCCTGAAGTGAAAGGGCATTTCTTATCTGGTCTATGAGGCTTGAGACATCGTAACCCACGCCCCGAGTGCCGAATTTGCCGAAATATGACAGATCCTTTCGAAGCTGGGCGGCATTGACATTTGTCTGGGAAGCAAGATCGGAGGAACAGATTACTTTGGTGCCCTTGTTCATAAGGTCTTCGAGATGATGATAATAGACAGAAAGTCTGAGTATTGTGGCTGCGGGAATCTTTGTGTCCTTCATTAACCTATATCCTCCTTGCTATTAAAATCTTGATGGATGAATATAATTTTTTCACTTGAAAGGATTGTAAATATATTCTTTAATAAAGTAAAATTCAAAATAATCATTAAAACGTTCAAAAAAATTTATACGATCACGTCATGGGTATAACGCTTAGACAACTTGAGATATTTATTGCAATAGCAGAGACCAAACAGGTTACCAAAGCCAGCAAAAAGCTTTTTCTAACACAGTCTGCAGCCAGTATGGCCCTTGCTGAAATGGAAACCCAGCTTGGAGGTCCCGTGTTTTCAAGGCAGGGCAGAACCCTGATACTGAACGATCGCGGCAGGTTCCTCCTTCCTCATGCCCAGGAGATTCTTGGCAAGGTATCAGATGTAGAGGCACTGCTGTCAGATGCAGACGAAGCGATTGTAGGGGAACTCTATGTAGGAGCCAGCTCGACGATAGGTAATTATGTGCTTCCATACATCATTGGTGCCTTTATGGAGATGTATCGTAACGTCAATATTAATCTACAGGTCACCAACAGTGAAATCACTGAAAAACTGATAAAGTCCGGAGAGACCGATGTCGGTTTCATCGAAGGGAAAACTCATCTACCTGACCTGAAGACCATACCGTGGCTGAAAGATGAACTGGCTATTATTTCGAGTCCCAAGCACCACCTTGCTGAAAGCGACGCCCTGGATCCGGCCGATCTCGTCAATACCAAGTGGATAATGAGGGAAAAGGGTTCAGGAACCGCGGAAATTTTTATCACGAAAATTTCTGAGTACGTCGACAACTTGAATATCATGCTGGAACTGGGTCACACGGAGGCAATCAAGAAGGCGGTAGAGGCAGGGATAGGCACAAGCTGTCTGTCGACTTTGGCGGTCTCCAGGGAACTTGAACACGGATGGCTGAAACGTCTGGAAGTCAAAGGCCTGGATATGACCCGCCAGATGTCCATCATACTTAACAAAAAAAGAGTCAGGACCAAACTCATGGAAGAATTTCTTTCTTTCTGTGAGGTGATAGGTTCATGTAGGACCTCAGGGAGGATGTGCGTTATATCCCCCTGGAATATCCAGGAACTCCTGCAACAGCAAGACGAAAGCTGATCTACAATGGGCCTTTGTCAAGACACTATATCTGGTGCGTCGCTCGAAAAAACAGGCGCAGATATTTATCCCAGATTATGCACTTCAACTGTTGAACATTTCCGGCAGTTTTGAAAGCACCTTT
>DTYO01000033.1 GCA_012961845.1 Thermodesulfobacteriaceae bacterium | reverse complement strand
ATATCGAACCACATGGCGAAAAAAAGCGACTGAAGCCCTGAAACGTAGAGGAACATGGCAAAAAGGGCGCTGGTTTCAGCTACAGGACCTGCAAAAAGACGATGCCAGACCAGATAGATTCCAAAGGCCATGCCGGCGGGTGTCAGCGTAAGACCCATGAGGTAGAAAAAAACCAGGGGGTGAAAATCTTTCACCACGTATTTAAAAAACATCCGCCTGAAAAAACCCTTGAGGAGCAGCCACGGTATGGTAAACAAAACCCTTCTCAGCCTGATTCCGGATTTTTCACCTATATCATATACAGGGCGTATGGGAACATCCCTGACCCGGAGGTTGCAAGTGTTCAGACGTATCAACAGGTCATTGGGCATCCCGTAACTCTTGTAAATGCCGTCAAGATCCAGGATCTCCAGTGCCTTCAGGGAAATCGCCGTGTAGCCGGTTTGCGAATCCGCAATATGCCAGTAGCCCGATGCGATCTTGGTCAGGAGCGACAGAAAGGAATTGCCAAGATATCTGTACTTCGGCATCACCTTCCAGGCTTCCCCGTGAAACAGCCTGTTGCCCTTGGTATAATCCGCCTCATCCCGGGCCACAGGAGCAACAATATCAGGAAGATCCGCTGGATCCATCTGGGCATCGCCAGCCATGACCACGGTTACGTCTATCTTCCTGTCCCGCGCCCATTTGTAACCAGTAACAATGGCGGCGCCTACTCCCTGGTTTGACCGGTGGCAGAGAAGCGCCACCCTGGTATCTTTTTGCCGGTATCCCTGAGCGATCTCTGCAGTACGATCCGTGCTGCAGTCATCTATTACAACAATGTGATCCACCAAATCCGGCATGGTTTCGATTACCTTACCTATTAGATGCTCCTCGTTGTAAGCAGGGACGACAACTGCCAGGGTTTTGCTCTCAAACATCTCTAGTACTCACTTCTCCCATCGGATCGCAATGAACACAGGGAAATTACAAAACAATTTGCCATTTGTCGGAGCGAACCAACACGAATGCCTCTCTTCTATTCTATAACCGTTTGCAGAGTGTCTCCATGAACCTCCCATAACTGAAACGAAGGAGTTTCAAGGGCTGTCGGCCTGAAGTATCTGCCCGGCCCCACGTGACGCAGAAACAACTTGTTGAATACGGAATTCGCGATATGGCCGTCCTCCAAGGCTGCGAAACCGCTTGGAGCGAACAACTCGAAATTAAGGCCTTTTTCCCTTTTAAAATCAAGCATTTTTACCTGATTTCCATCGTTAATTACAGCATTTCTTATAGGCACCATCCCTTTCTCCACCTTTGCCAGCCCCTTGGAAAGATCCACCTTGATGCCGGCGTTATTGTAAGCAGTCTTCCCCTTGAGCCTTACCCCGAAAAAAGGCTGATAGACCGGGTGAATTCCATCTTTGGCGTCAACATCCCAGGAACCGAGCCAGAACCACCAGTAGCTTGTCACAGTGAGACGCCAGTCAAGGAAAAGATATACGGGCCTGTGTTCTGAAGGGAAAAAGAAACGCAGCCAGTCATCGGCCGTCTGCAATTCCCCCTGGGGTCTGAGACCGGCCGTGTTCAATATCTCCCCCGCCTTTTCAGGACCTGCTGAAAGAACCTTTTTAGCCAGTGCCAGGCCTGCCCCCCTGTCATTGTTATGCGCTTTATAAACCTGGCCCAGGCCTGATTTCCCCCTTGCAACATAAAACTGCATAAAATTGGCTGCCAGACGGTAGTCATCCGTGGCCAGAGGTATTCCATTATAAACCACAAGCTGGGGACCATGGAAAGTGCCGTCGGTAATGGTGCCCCTCCTTGCCCAGTACTGCATGGGATATCCGTGATCCCACCAGGCCCAGATTACCGCATCCGGCGGTGTTTTTCTCGAGGCCAGGTCCATGCCAGCAACCAGATGGGGGGGCTCCTTGGGCCAGAATGTCTTTGACATGTCTTTTGAAAAGGAAGGCCAGACCAGGAATAACAGCAGGACCGGGGCCGCAAATGCCGAGAATATATACTTTCCGCGCATTTCCCATATGCCCGATATCAGATATCCGATACCCAAGGCTGTCATTGGGGCCAGAAATATCATGAATCGCTTGGCGAAAAAAAAGGACAGGATCCCGATGGCAAGAGGGACAGACAGAAAAAGGCTGGCCTTCGGCTTGCGAATAAACAACCACACCATACCCGCACCGGCACATATGAAAGCCGGAACACTGCCGGTGGTTTTAGAAATTATCTCACTTAATCCCGGGACAGCCTGTTCGGAAATGCTCAGTCCTGTATTGGGAAAATCACCGGCGCTCTCCTTGGCTATGTAGCTGAATATACCCAGGGCTTTATCCAGAATGCGCAGCGGCAAATCCCATCCAAGTATGGAAAATACAATAATCGCACCCCCGCCCAGGAGACTGAAAAAAAGAACCCCTTCCTCCCTGGAAGGCCGATAGAAAAAAACAAGCGCCACAGCCATTGGGAGGAGTGACACTATAGTAACTATCTGAGGAGTGGAATCCCACCACCAGAGGAAGAGTCCGTAAGCAATGAGCCCCCCCAGGAAATACAGGTATCGCCTCCGTTTTTTTTCCACTCCGAATTTAAGGAAGCAGTATGCTGCGCCGGTGGCCCATGTCACGTTCATGCAGTCGGTATCAAACCATCCGAGACTGCTGCGGTATACATAGTAATGGGAAAGAAGGCCCACCAGGGCCGCGGAAAGCCCCATTACCGGCCCTCCATAAAACCTCCCCAGACCATACAGGGGAACCGCAAGCAGAAGCCCTAATAGGGCCGGCAAAACGGCGCCTATCCAGTTCATGGAAAATGGAGTGATCTTTGCGGCACCAGCGGCAATGACCGAAATGAGAGGGGGCGGGAACGGGCGCTTCGGATTGTCGGGGACAGCGCGCTTTTCATCGACAGGCGTATAGGTCCCCTCGGCAAGATCTCTTGCAAGGGTCAGGTAGAAATAGCCGTCAAAAGTGGTTAGCAGGGGCTCACCGTGGTACAGAGCCCTGTCCGGCTGGGCACGCCAGTCGGACAAATCTTCGAGCCTGACCAGCAGCCCCACGGCCAGAATAATCAGCAACAGCCCGGCTTCAATCCACAGGCCGTAAGGCGAAAGCTGTTCCAGCCTTTCCCTGAAACCGATGGCCGGGGAACTCTGCCGTGATACATACTCCCGGTTTCTCGATGCATCGTGAGAAGCGCTGTCAGGCCCGCTTCCTTTCTTCCCGGCCGGCAAGCCGCGTTTTCTTTTCTTCACCAACTAATCTGTTTCCTTTGCTGTTACGGCATATCTGCTTACAGAGTACAGCATATGCTGTGTTGTCGGGCATTCGAAGTACAGGCAGTGCGACTTCAGGCCCTCCGCCTTGTATCTGCTGTACCCTGTAAGCAGATACAAATCAGCAGGTTATGTCAAATATATACTGTTTACCCTGTGAACTGTTACGTTGACGTAATATTTTTCATCTGACCGGTACATTCACAGACTTTCATTTAATATGAAAGACCCTGCATTACAACTCATTATCCCGGCAGATTATTCGATTCAAAAACCAAACGAAAACAAAAAGTTATCTTTTTAAGCAAGTTATGACAAATTTAACAGCATTGCAAGCCTTCACAGAGGACCGCATCTGTCCCGCCACGCCAAATGGGTGACGGAATCGGCGGGCAATCGAAGTAAAGGGAGTACGCCTGAGTATCTGCCGTCTTGCATCTGCAGCACCCTGCAAATGCATACAGAACAGACATTTTCAGAAATCAGGCTTTAGTGAACCCTGTGATCAGTTACACCGCATTAATGCTGCACCTGAAAGGTGCATCGATGCCAGGAGAAACGGCGCAGAAGCGCCGGACAGATGTGCTTTACACCGCACAGCAATGTAACGAGCCGGATATTCTGATATGGGGGGTTGAATCTGGTGACTCTGCTCTGTGGTGTTACCTGTCGTTCGGACGCTTTACGTTCCAGCAATATAATTTTTCATTCTCTAACTACCGGTGAACAACGTCATTGAAACCACCAGTAACCGAGAACAGCAAAAAAACCCCCCGCTCCCCGAAAATTCAGGAACGAGAGGTTTGCATTAAATTGGTATTATAAAGATATCTATTTTTTCATTCTGCGCCTTACGCCTGCCAGCCCAGCAAGACCGGATCCAAGGAGCAGGAGTGTCGCCGGTTCAGGTGCATGAGCAGTATTGACCTGGACGTTGTCAATCAGGAGCTGAGTCTGGCCTCTCACTCCCTGTGCACAGAAAGCGATCATCAGCGGGGCGCTGATATCGGCAATACCTGACAGGGTAAGGGTGGTGAACTCTCCGGGAGCCAGGGAAACCGGATCCATCGTGCTGTAGTAAGATGCGATCAAGTTGTCATCATCGAATTCGGTACCTTCATACACACCTATACTGAACGGTGACAACTCAAGCCCATAACCGCTTCTCCCAATATCTACGCTCAATGTTACCTCAGTACTGCCAGTTGGAACACCATCGTTAAGAGCCTGGTATATTATACCGCCTCCTCCGATAACCGCGACGTTTTCTCCATCAGGCACTGCGGCGATCTCTGCACCCGGATCATAAGTCTGCACTACACCATTACTCCATGTTGCAAAGGACCAGCCGGTTACAGAATCATCTACCCAAGCCCCATCGACCAGAGCAGGCTCTTCGAACGAAAAATTTACCACGGGAATAGCCAAGGCAGTACCTGCCAATGCAATGCTGGTAAACAGAGCTGTCAACAGCAATAACAATAACTTTTTCATCTTATCCTCCTTATAAATTTTAATGTTGATACCATTCTTTATCCATTGAAGCCTTTCTGTTGTTTTCATCACTTTCCTGATGATCACCCCCCTATATATTTATGGAATCCTGAAAGTCCATCATTTTTCATTTTTTTCAATTTTATTTCTTGTCATGTCGCCACACGTTAACTGCAAGGCAAATGCCAATCACAGGAACCAGATTTGTAGGCTTTTTTGCGAACTGTGCCAATGAAATAATTGTCCACGCCTGACAAACAGAAAAAAATTCCACACCACAGGAAGAAGTTTTCTCCAAGCTAAACGGAAAACTTTTTCTCTGTCCAGAGAGCCTCTGCTTTCACCTGTGTCGGAACTTTGGGCAGTGTAAAATATATTGCTCAACTTTCGGAGTGAAATTTTACCGTAAAAATAGCCTTAATATGTTGAAATAATTGTCATTATCTACTTAAGGAGTCCT
>DTYO01000032.1 GCA_012961845.1 Thermodesulfobacteriaceae bacterium | reverse complement strand
TGCGATCCTGGCCCTGGCCCACCCGCTCACCATTGTCTCTGCCTTTGCCGCCGCACCGGTCACAAGCCTTACGCCGGTGATAGGAGCGGGTTATGTCACCGCGCTGGTGCAGGCCCTTTCACAACCCCCGATGGTGAAAGAATTTGAAACCGTCCTTGATGATATGTCGACCATGTTCGGCTGGTGGAAAAACAGACTTCTCAAGGTCTTTCTGGCTTTTTTACTTCCCGGCATCGGAAGTATGATCGGAAGCTGGGTCGGAGGATATGAAATAATTTCAAATCTGTTCTAAAAGGCCCTTGGAATGTCTTCCTTATCGAAATATATATGAAAACAAGTGGGAACCCACTCAGATGAAAGTGGATTTTCGTTGCTGAAAAATCAGTATGTCACAGCTGAATCAACAGCGGTTCAGTCTGTGATGAGTCGCAGTCACACAGATCGTACCAGACCTGAGGACGCCTCTAAATATTGTTTTCCTGCTCCGCAACTATGTTGCACGAAAAAAATTAATTGCTGAAATATCAATGATATATCTGTGGTTATTTTGGTGCGTCTTGTTCCGGAGCAATATTCCTGATTTTTTGAGATGCCCTTAATTTTTCAGGAGGACTATTGTATGACAGCTGGAACGGTAAAATGGTTCAATGACCGCAAAGGCTATGGATTCATCTCTCAGGAAGACGGTCCTGATGTATTTGTTCATTTCAGTGCAATCCAAGCAGATGGATTCAAGACCCTGAACGAGGGTCAGTTGGTTGAGTTCGAAATATCCGACGGTCCCAAAGGCCCGCAGGCATCAAACATCCGACTCGTCAGCTGAAAATACTGCCGCCGGATTTGGTCATGTACTGTCCTGGCTGGCAGACAGGCAAATGAAACTGAACAGATTCTTTTTTCAGGTTTTTCCAATAGCTGCCTCTGAAGGCACAGGCTCTCCCAGGCAGCCCGCTTTTCTTCATCAATTTTTTTTTATATGCGGGTCTTGTGGCGAAACATCTGCATTTACAGGTAAATAAATTCAATATTCACCGCTTCTAACCAACAAGTAGATTAAATATTCCTTTCGGGAGAATCCTAAGAAATGACTGTAGATACCATATGTATAGCCGGACTAGGGTATGTGGGCCTTCCACTGGCAATAGCCTTTGGCAGAAAGCTCAAAACCATTGGTTTTGATATCTCTGAAGAAAAAATTGAAAAATACAGGAAACGGCTGGATCCCACCGGCGAGGTGTCCGAGGAAGAATTCAGACGGGCTGTCCACTTGGACTTCACCAGTGATCCCGCCGCCATGAAAGAAGCAGACATGATCATCGTGGCTGTTCCAACCCCCATCAGCAACAGCCACCAGCCTGATCTCAAACACATAGTCGCCGCCACTGAGACAGTAGGCAGAAATCTGAAACCAGGCACCATCGTGGTGTACGAATCAACCGTCTATCCCGGAGTCACTGAAGACATATGCGTTCCAATCTTGGAAAAGACGTCAGGATTGAAATGCGGCAGCGGATTCAGAATAGGGTATTCTCCAGAGAGGATCAATCCAGGTGACAGAAAACATACACTGGCAAAAATAGTCAAAGTGGTTGCCGCTCAGGATCCTGAAACCCTTGATGAAGTAGCTACCGCCTATGAACGGGTCGTGGAGGCTGGCGTCTTCAGAGCGGAAAACATAAAAGTCGCAGAAGCGGCAAAGGTCATCGAAAATACGCAGCGGGACCTGAATATAGCTCTCATGAACGAGCTGGCAGTCATATTCAACAGACTCGGCATCGACACAAAATCTGTCCTTGAGGCCGCAGGCACCAAATGGAATTTCCTTCCGTTCAAGCCCGGACTTGTAGGAGGACACTGTATAGGGGTGGATCCGTACTACCTGACCTACTGTGCCCAGCAGGTTGGATACCATCCGGAGGTAATCCTGGCTGGAAGACGTATCAACGATTCTCTGGGCAGGTATGTCGCAGAGAGGACCGTCAAGGAACTGATACACGCAGGGGCCAGGGTTGAAGGTGCCCGGGTCGTCATACTGGGCCTCACATTCAAGGAAAACTGTTCGGATATCAGAAATACTAGGGTCACGGACATAATAGAAGAACTCCGGGAATATGGAATCGAGCCCATGGTCCATGACCCCATAGCAGACCCGCGGGAGGTATCAGAAGTATATGGCATCCGCCTGCTTCAAGATCTTCCGGTAAATGTAGATGCGGTCATCGTAGCTGTCGCCCACAGAGATTACCTGGAGACCGGCCCTTCTGTAATAAAGAACATGCTGACACCCGACAGAGGAGTGGTGATAGATGTGAAGAGCATTTTTGACCCTGATGACTTTGGAGAGACGTCTGTCAGGTACTGGAGGCTGTGATCAATGGAAAAGGAGAACCTGACAGAGCAGGAACGCCGCTTTCTGCTGAACCTGGCCGGATCTGCCATCGAAAGTGAACTGGAAGGCAGACCTTTCACACTGCCCATGGTGACCAACAGCAGACTGCTGGAACACCAGGGAGCCTTTGTAACAATCCATATCCGTGGGCGGTTGAGGGGCTGTATCGGAACATTTACAGCCGACAAACCCCTTTATGAAACCATAGCGGACATGGCCCTGTCTGCAGCATTCAGGGACCCTCGGTTCCCCCCCCTTACTCCATCTGAATTCAAGGACATAGACATAGAAATTTCAGTCCTAAGCCCCATGAAGCTGATCAGCGAAATAAATGAAATCGAGATCGGGACCCACGGCATCTACATAGTCAACGGCCCTTGGAGGGGAGTGCTGCTCCCACAGGTGGCCACGGAACATGGATGGGATCAAACCACTTTTCTGGATCAGACATGCATAAAGGCCGGGCTCGCCCCAGGATGCTGGAAGGATCCTGAGACCAGGATATATATTTTCAGCGCAGAAATCTTTCATTAAGAAAGGAAGCCGGGACGTGTTTTCATGAATACTTTTTCCTGAGCGCCTCTTCCACCTGCTCAGGAACGAGTCCCTGCAGCGAACCTCCGAAACGGGCCGCTTCCTTGACTATGGTAGAGCTAATATAAATCCACCTGAAGCCGGTCATGAGGAAAACCGTCTCGATATCCCGGGACAGCTTTCTGTTCATCAGGGCTCTCTGCAGTTCGTAATCGAAATCCGATACAGCCCTCAACCCTCTCAGTATGGCGCACGCACCGCACTCAGCAACAAAATCCACCAGCAGGCCGTCAAAACTCGTCACTTCTATGGATCCTACATCCTTTGCTGTTTCACGGATAAGATCAAGCCTCTCTTCCAAGGTAAAAAGTGACTTCTTTACCGGGTTCATCCCAACGGCAACCACCACCTTGTCAAACAGCCTCAGGCCGCGTTTTATCACATCAAGATGCCCGTTGGTGACAGGATCAAATGTCCCGGGATAGACAGCAACTTTCATGATGTACGTTCCTTATTACCTTATTATCAAGACGTAACCCCGAATGGAGCTGAGACCTTTACGGCCTCCTTGATCTCGGCCTGAAGCGCCTGTACCACTGCAACAGGATCTTCTGCTCTGCTGACAGGGCGTCCGACTACAACATAGTCGGCCCCATTCAGCACGGCCTGTTTCGCAGTGGCAACCCTCTTTTGATCATCCCGGCCGATTTCGCCTTTAACGGCCGGCCTTATCCCCGGAGTAACAATCAGGAAATCACTGCCCAGATCAGTCCTCAGTCTGGCGGCCTCCAGGGCTGAACACACTATTCCGTCACATCCGAGTTCAACAGCCCGTCTGGATCTGTAATGGACCAGATCTTCCACCGGACGAGTCATTCCCATTTCCCGCATATCTTCTTCTCCGAAACTGGTCAATACTGTAACAGCCAAAATCGCCACCCCGTCCCTCGCCTCCACTGCTGCCCGTATTATGGAGTCATTTCCGTGTACTGTGGCCAAGGTTATTCCACGATTATTCAACTGCCTCACAGCCAGCTTGACCGTCTCCGGCACATCAAAAAACTTCAGATCAACCATTACCTTGTGCCCGCGCCCGATTATCCAGTCGACAACAGGAAACCCTCCGGCAAGAAACAACTGCAGGCCCACTTTATAAAACCCGATGTACCGCTCAAGCATTTCGACCCATTTTTTTGCTGTATCAGGAGAATCTACATCGAGAGCAAATATTATACGTTCATTCAGTGGAATTTTTCTGTCTGACATACTGATAAAACCACACTCCCGTCTGTCCATACAGGCGCAGATCGATTTTTTCAAGACCAGCAACTTGCCGGGAAGCGCCTGGGCTGATTTCTCCGCCTATCGGCACAAATTCCGGCATCTCAGTGCCTTTCTGGGCCTCTACCACCATCCACCCGCCTTCGCAGAGGCAATTATGCTCAGCTACCCAGTCCAGAGCCCTGGCGCCGAGCCCTGCGGAATATGGAGGATCGGCAAGAATCAGGCGATACGGTCCATGCCGGAGCACCTGGCCGGACATTCTGTTTTTCCTGGTAACATCCATCCTTATCAAACGTGCATGAGACAGGAAGCCGCAGACCGTCAGGTTACGGACTGCAAGCTCCAAGGCCCTCTTATCCCTGTCCGCAAATATCACTTCCATGGCCCCCCTTGACAGAGCCTCGATACCAAGTGCTCCGGTGCCTGAGAAGAGATCGAGTACTCTGGACGATGCCCAAGGCTCCTCCATCCTTACAGTCAGAATCTGAAATACCGCCTCACGCACCAGATCCGATGTGGGACGCAGGAAACCGCCCTTCGGACCGAAAATCCTTCGACCTCTGGCCATACCTCCGGTTATTCGCATATATCTATGGATCAGCAGGACACCTCAGTTGCCCTGGCAGCAGTTTCAGCACTGCCGCAGAACATGTCGTCCTAATCATCAAAATCACCCTCAGGACCTTTGTCACTTTCAATCAATGCCGCACGCTGAATAATTTTTTCTTCGGTCCATTCTTCAGGGGATTCCTTTCTGCCCACTTTCGGCCCTAGATCATACGATCCGGCGGAAAGAATAGTTTCTAAAGCCAGGGGAGCCGTATCTTCGGCATTAAATACGTTCACCAAGAGATTATACACGAAATCCTCCACCCTTCTCGACATTCTTTCCCTTATCTCCCTGGGTTGTCCCAGAAAGCGATTCTCAAACGGAAGATTCAGTTTCTTGAAATTCCCACCCTTTATGCCATGTGATTCTGCATAGGCCAGCATTTCAGCCCAGACCTCACCGCTGACTCCTTCACCTTCCTCCTTGATAAAATTCCCATCGCCGTCCACTACTGCATTGCCATAATCGTTTACTTCTACGCCCCAGGACAACATCTGGAGTGCAGTAGCCACGTTTGCCTTTGTGGTCCTTGTCCTGGACGCTATCTCTCTGAGTCTTTCAGAATTATTCCCAGATGTTCCGTGCTGGGCACCTGAAATCATGTACTCACTCAATGCCTCGTGTATCTCTGTGGTAAGGTCTACCTGTATACCCTGATCACTTGTCTGGATACCATGGGTGGTACCATTGTTGAGTGCAATCCAGTCAGGATAGATGCCGTGGGCATTGAGCCCCTGAATCAGGAACAGGGCCTCCTCCACTGTGGACAGGCCAAATTTCCCTTTTATCTCTCCCACTTCCGTCTCCAGACCTGCCCACTCCGGCACATACGGCGCTAAAGCGATATTGGCCAGCAGGTTCCTGTCATCCGGCAGATGAGATGCATCAATAGCGATGGACGTGATCCCGGCATCAAACATGCTTGATATCTCCACCCTGGCCGTCTCTACATCTTCTTCCTTCTTGATTCCATAGTGATCGGCATGAATTGCCACCGGCACAGTAATCTCCAGTTCATTGCAGTAGGCATCTACCTGGCGGGCCAGATTCCAGAAACTTGTGGCACAATATGCGGATGCGCCGCCCTCAGATTTGGCGATTTCCATGATGATTGCAGCATTTGCCTTCTGGGCTGCTGCAAGGACTCCGCGGATAATAAAACTGTTTCTTCCGTTTGCTGCGATTGTCATGGCTTTGCCTTTTGCTATCAAAGCCCTGTCGACAACTTTTCCACTCACTATCAAGGCCTTGGAGTGCGGAAAAAGTCTGACTATATTCGGAGGACGCCCCATCTCAAGTGCCTGTAGAAATTCGGATGAATAATCAACTGGTCTGCCAGCCATAGCATTAATCTCCTTTCCTGTCTGGTGTCTTTCTGAAAATATGATGGTTATACACTGGAGGCTATCCCTGGAAGTTGTCCTCCTGTACAAAACAGCATTGCTGGTAAAAAAATAATCCTTGAAATATCAGCACAATAACTGTGACAATTTTGATGTACCCTTGTTTTTCAAACAAGAACCCTGATTCCCGGAGGCAGCCTGAATACGGTCCCGGTCAACCTGCGGCCACTTGTCTGTTTGACTCAGGTCATTGATTCCCTTTACATTATCAGACAGGTATGAGCTAAAAATCAACCCTGTCAGACACATTTTTTCCAGTACATGCGGCAATGAAGGAAATGCCGGTAATGACATACTGGAAAAAATCCAGTAAGTGTTTATATTCCGGATCTCAGCTGATATAAATTACTGCGAATGGAAAAAGGATTTTTATTTTAGTAGGATTTTGATCTGGGCAATGATAAAAAGGTCAGAGTTTGGTGGATTCCTTGGCACAGAGCTGCACATATTCATACGCACCACCGCTTTCAATCTTTATCCAGCGGTCACCTGCCAGAAACCACCACTGTCTGCCGTCAAATCTGGCAACGGAAGCACCATGGTAGGTCATCATCAGCTTTACATCGGCCTTGGAATATGGATTGTCATATTCCCCCTGTACCTGGGAATTATGACAGCCTGACAGCAGGATGACCAGGCAAATTCCTGCGGGAAGGATGGTCCGCTTGATGAAACGCCTCATACGGCTGTCAGTATTTTGACTCAAAGATATGCTCATAAAAATATTTTAATACCAGCCCATACCATGTCAAGAAAATTTTTTAGGACTCCGCCCCCCTTTTCCGACAGAAGCGGCTACGTTACCGGATCGGAAAAAACATTCAGTGTCTTGATCTTTTTTTTCCTGACCGCCGCTCCCGCCTATGCCCTCCAGACCCATGGTTCGCCTGAAGGACTGTACGTGCATCAGGGGGCCCACATATTATATTTCCTTTCCATGCTAGGCTTTGCATATAAAATCTTAAAATCGGACTTGGGCAAAAACAGGGCATGGAAGCATATCGCCTACGGAGCCTGCCTGCTGGCAGCGTGGAACATATGGGCCTTTTCCGGACACATTGCCACATCCCTCCTTCCCCCGGACAGTTTTGTCACCAGTGAAGGACACGGCCCTACAGCCCTTATCGCGAGGACAGCCAACGAGCTCACATATTACATTCTGAAAATAGATCACTTGCTCTGCGTCCCCGCCCTGTTTTGTTTCTACCTGGGACTCAGACTCATCCTGTCCAGGATGCCTGAAAAACCCCAGAAACTGCCCGCCAGGACACAACAAAAATGATTCTGCCCCTGTATCCGATAACAGTACTTGATCTCACAGGATCCCTGGCAATGATCTTTCTTTCGGGATTATGCCTGAAAATCGCCAGAGAAATAAACTGCAGAGACAAGGACAACCCCATGTCCACCTATCTCCTGTGGCTCATGACAGCGATTTTCGCATTTAGTGTATCACGTTCAATGGGGCACATAATCAAACACATCCTGTATTTTACTGACCACGAACATCTGTGGAAGAGGCTTTCCCCTGTCAGCGGTTCCATCAACACCGTCACTTTTATAGTAATAGCAGCGGTGACCCTGTTTTTCAGGAGAATGCAGCAGATTATGGCCCAGATCAACCTGGACAAAGAAAAGATAGAAAAAACCAGCAAGGAACTCCTGCTCCTGAACAGAGATACAGAAGCCATCGTTTCCGAACGGACCAGAGCCGAACTCGCTCTCAGCGTTGCGCATGATATCAGAAATCCTGTCATGGTTATCGGCGGACTCATCCGGAGGATGATCAAAAAACTGCCTGATGATGCCCCGGAGCGTAAAAACCTTGAGACCGTACTGAATTTTGCTGTACGGCTTGAACAGCTGGTTGCCAGATTCGAAGGCCTGCACAAGGAGATGAGTTTATCCTTTTCTGCACAGGAGCTCAATTCACTGGTTGATGAGGCCATCGACATAGTAAAGCCGGAAGCCGACAAGGAGGAGATACAAATCATATTCAACAGGGCTCATAAAGCTCTCTGGTTCAAGGGAAGCAGGCATCTGATCAAGATAGCAATAGTCCACATACTGAGAAACGCCATAGAAGCATGCAGTACAGGAAATACCATCCTGGTCACCAATGGACTATGTGACAAGGGAATATCCGTACAGGTACAGGATAATGGGCCGGGAATACCGGAGGCCGTATTGAAGCATGTATTCGATGCCTTTTACGGGACAAAGGAAAAAGGCACCGGGCTGGGGCTGTCCATGGTTCGGCAGATAATTGAAGAACACCGGGGCACCATAGATATCAAAAGCAGGGAAGGAAAGGGAACCCTAGTCACAATTGAGTTTCGTACCCATCTGTCCACAGACTGAGTTCTGCAATATTACCAGAACCCTTCATCATCCCTGTATTCTATAGCCTGCTCGACCCTCTTTATTTTGTCCTTAATAGCGGCTCTGTCTTCAGGCTTGGTTGCATATTTCAGGGAACATCTGTATTTTTTAAGGGCATTATAAAACAGCCCCTTGGCCATGTAGGCATCGCCGAGATGTTCGGCTATTTTGGGATCTTCGGGTACCAGTTCATGGGCATTTTTAAGATAGTAAACGGCCTTTTTCAGCCTGTTCTGTTTATAGTACACCCACCCTAGGCTGTCGGTGATATAACCATCGCCGGGTTTGAGTGAAAGCGCCTTCTTTACGAGTTTCTCCGCTTCTTCAAGCCTTATGCCCTGTTCAGCATAGGTATAACCGAGATAGTTCAGGGCGTGGACATGGTCGGCGTCAATTCGAATTATTTTTCTTGCCAGTTCTATTGCTTCCGCTCTTTTTCCCACTTTTTCCAGGACTATGACCAGATGATAAAGCAGCTCGCAGTCATCCTGGTCTGCACCTGCCGCCGATTTCAAAATTTTTTCCGCATCTGACAATCTGCCTGCATCTTCATACAGGCTGCTCAGCGCAACAATGTATTCCTTTTTGTCTGGTGACTGTGCCAGGCTGTCCTTAATCAGTTTTGTGGCCTCTTCAAGTTTGCCTTCCTTTGTCAGAAAATGGGCCATCCTGATTCTGGCATCCACTGAAAGGGGATCAGACCCGGGAATGGATTCCAGAAGCTCCATGGCCCTTCCCACTTCACCTTTCCGCTCATGGGCAATAGCATTATAGAAAATTATCTGGCTATGGCCTGGATAAATCTCCAGCAACTCGTCGAGTATGTCGAGAGCCTCATCATATTTCCGGTATTGAAGACACAGGACGGCTATCTTTAATCCTATCTCAGGATTGTCGGAAATAACGTCTTTCATGACATGCAATTCAGAAAGGGCCTCATCCAGCCGATGTTCTCTCAACAACAGCCTGAACAAACTTTCTCTCGCCTTGAGGTGGCCCGGCTGATGCACAAGAACAGTCCTGTATACGTCCACAGCCTCATCTATCCTTCCCTGCATCGCATATACATCGGCCAAGTCCAGATAAATTATTATAACGTCCGGATTCAGGTCCAGCGCTTTGTTGAAATAGTCTTCAGAACGCTTCAAATCCCCGGTATCCCTGTATAGCTGGCCAAGATAGTAATTGGCCATGAATGAACGCCGACCCTCCAATTTTGCCGCTTTTTCAAGCACTTCTATGGCCTTAGGATAATCCTTGGCCTGAGCAAGCAAACTGCCTGCCAGAAAAAGGGCTTCCTGGTTCTCGGGATCATCCTTGATTATTTTTTCCAGCAGCTCCAGGGCCTCAAGAAGCTTGTGCTGGCTGACATAAATCCGCGCCAGCAACAGTTGAAGTTCGGGATCATCAGGATTTAAACCAAGGGCCTGACGGGCCCACCCGGCAGCCCGCTCCATTTCCCCTGCACGTATCGCAACCTTGGCCAGATCTTCGAGTATATATACCGAATCAGGATCCAGTTCCGCTGCCTTTTCAAGCATCTTCATGGCATCCTGAGGCCGACCGGCCGAAAACTCTACGATTCCCATGAGATAATAGGAATAAGCAGGTCCCAGATAAGGGGTAGATTTACCCTGCAGGGTGCCAGGACTGGCTGCCAATATAAGAAAAAGCAGCACAACAAAAAAAATAGAACTGGAAAGAGAAAATAACATCTTCATCTATATTATTCTTCAACTCCCTCCGGATAACTTTCCAGGTCGGGAATCCTCTCTTTGAGAAACTCCTTGAGGCGCTTTTTCAGTTTGACTTCTATCTGCCGGACCCTCTCCCTGGAAATCCCGAATATCTTGCCCAGTGCCTGGAGAGTCTGGGGCTCTTCAGCCAGCATCCGTTTTTCAAAAATTACCCGTTCTTTACCCTCCAGCTGTTCTTTGAAAACGTCGAGATGCTCCCTGAGGTGTGAGCCTATCTCCACCCTGGCCACCCTAGCCTCCACCGATATGCCGCTACTGGACAGGAAATCCATATACTTGTCTTCCGAATCATGTCTCACAGGTGCATCCAAGGACACATCCCATGACCCCATACGCTGGTCCATATCTATGACATCCTTTTCAGAGACACTGAGTCGTTCCGAAATCAGTTTAGGGACAGGATCAAAACCCAGTGCATAGAGTCGTTCCTTTTCCTTGTGAAGATTATAAAACAGTTTTCGCTGTGCTTGGGTTGTGCCTATCTTAACCAGCCGCCAGTTGTCCATTACGAACTTAAGGATATAGGCCTTTATCCAAAAGGATGCATAATATGAAAATTTTACTCCTTTGTAAGGATTGAACTTCTTGACCGCCTGCATCAATCCTATGTTGCCCTCCTGTATCAGGTCCAGAAAATTCTGCATCCAAAATTTCTGAAAATCCAGGGCGATCTTTATTACCAGCCTGAGGTTTGCTGTAACTATTCTTGATGCCAGCTCAGGGTCTCTGCTTTCATAATATTCCTTGGTAATGGCCTCCTCTTGCTCTCTGGTCAACAGAGGATACCTGCTTATCTCGGTCAGATACTGCTGAAGAGGATCTACCGGCCCTACCGGAACAGGCTGATCCGCCAATTCCTTGCGCACAGGAACGGACGGCTTCAGGGATTTGGATTTCTTCTTCCGGGTCATGAATTTCGATGGCTTGAGGAATTTAGAATATTAAATGTTTTGGATCCAGTCACAGCCGGTCATCCAACCTCTGCAAGAAGCCCATGGCCGACCTCCTGCATCTTTTCCCTGCCGGCCAGCAGGTCCACAAGCTTCAGCCCGAATTCGATTGCCGTACCCGGCCCCTGACTTGTAATCAAAAGCCCATCCTGTACGACCTGATCCTCAGCAAGCCTTGCCTCCTTGATGGAGGCCCTACAGACAGGATGACACGTCACTATCTTATCACGCGCCAGACCGTGGCGATCGAGGATGGTTGGTGCTGCGCATATGGCCCCGACAAACCGGCCGCCGCCGATCTGCTTTTTCAGCAAATCGATTACTCTGGCATCATTGGCCAGACTTTCTGTAGCATCCAGCCCCCCTGGAAGGACTATCAGATCAAAACGTTCATCCATCACCTCGTCCAATGTTTTATCAGGCACGATCATGACATCCCTTGCAGAAGGCACCGGCCCCGACACTGTACCTGCTGCTATCACCTGGAGGCCTGCACGTCGGAGAATGTCTATGACTGCAACGGCTTCCAGCTCCTCATACCCCGGTGCCAGCAGAATCAGTATTCGCTTTTCAGACATAATGACTCCTCTTTCTGTATCCATATTCATCGTTCATTTAAATTAACACACCATCGGCAAACAAGATATCCAAAACTAAAAAATTGGTTCTTAACCAAACTCAGCAATTTTTTCAGGTATGTGGGTCAAGCATGCATTG
>DTYO01000031.1 GCA_012961845.1 Thermodesulfobacteriaceae bacterium | reverse complement strand
CTGGTTGCGAACCCTGGCAGCTGCTTCAGCGCCGGCCGGACCCGCTTGATGAGGAATCAATTTCTAAGGTCTTGACCGGCCGCCGCATGTTGATCCCAGGAGTAGGCGGCTCCATCGGATCACAGCTGGCGCTTGGCGCCGCAGCATTCAAACCGTCCAAGCTCGTGCTGGTTGAGCGGCATTTCTCCAAGCAGGACCGCATGCATGGTCTGATTCAACAGGTCCAGGAACAGTCCCTCACCGCCTGCTGCATCTGCCGCCGCACACCGTCCCGTTTCTTCGGGGCCAGCATATGAATCCTGTAATCCTGAGATAGAGTCGTCCGCCGACGGTACCATGTGCGAAACATCTGCGAGAACCGTCTTGAATATGGGAGACCTGGCCCGTGTATCAACCACTGCCCTGTTCAGAGCCTTCTGCATATGTTCATCTGAAATGCCGCTGAGTTCCTTGAAATGATCGACAAATCGCCCTATCTGCTGAAGATCCATGCTCACAGTCAGTTCTGCTATTTTTTTCGACAACACAATCAGTGCACCCGTTCTTTCAGGGGCTTTCTCCGCCGACGGGGCACCGCCCATATACCTTGAAATGGAACCAGAAAGATTGAGTTTTTCTGCCAGTCTGACATTGGCCTTGCGCCAGATGTTATCAATTTTTTTCTTTTCCTTCGGGCTTGCTTCTTTTTCCAGCTCCGTGATGTCCTCATAAAATTCCGGCTCCTTTACTGCCGTTACGATTCTGGATAGTAGCTGCAGCAGGGCTTCGAGAAACATCTCCTCTGCATCTGCTCCGATCTGTTCTGCCGCTTCCTGTGCGAGCCCGGCACTTATGAAGGCCTCAACCAGCAATCTGGCCGCCGCCCTGTTTTCCTTTTCCGGAAGCATGTCGATCACCGACATCTCCAGGGCGACTTTCCTGATGGTATTGAAACCCAGGAGGATCACGGCCTGTGTGACCGTAGTTATCTCCTGGCCGAGCCTGTTGTAATAAAATGTATTGACCGTCTGCAGAACCTTTGTGATCAGCCCGTAGTCCTCAAGAATGATCTCAGCCAGCTCCTGGGCTGAGAGCTCATTTTCCGGATCGAGAGCCATGAGTCTGCGCAGTGTCTCTGAAATACAGGGAAGCGCATCTCCTTCCGTATGCCGGCGCACAAGAGATGAGATCCTGTTCAATTTCTCGAAAATTTCCTGTTCTCTATCCATGAGGGTCTAAATTCATATCCTTTTCAGGGAGTGAGAATCACTTCAAGTCTGAAATCGGTGCGCAGAACGCACCCTCATTGAATTTTATCGAAAAAAGAGAAACAGTTGTTAAACCCAGGGGCAAACCCGGCTATGAAAAGAAAAAATCTCCCTGGCGAAAAACAATAAACCCGGATTATTTCGTGAAACGAAGTTGGTGTGTGAAATTCACCCCGCCTCAGTCAACAACCAGGGAACCAGATAGTGAAATTGCCGGGTATCCGTTTCCCGAAAGAACCCAATTTTTGTCACTGTTCCTGTCTGTTAACCGGCCTCAGCACCTAAAAAGAACCCAGACATTGTCAGCACCACGCCCCCGGGGTAACCGTACCAACGGAATCACTGTTGCTGCAAATGAATTGATACAGTCCTGCGTCGGGACTGATTGACTAGACCGCCTCATCTGGAGTAACTTGACCGTGTGAATACGTTAAGCTTCAAACTGCCTGACGATTTCATACAAATCTGGAAACAGATCGACGAACCTGGCGCTATCCATACCAGTGAGACCTGCCTGCTGGCAAATGACTCCTTTGTCTCCCTCTTTGGTTACAATCGTCAGGAAGAAGTGGAAGGTCATCCCATGGGCACATTTCTCGCTCCGTGGCCGTTGGGAAAAATCAGGCTGGGTAGAAGGGAAGTACTGGGCCGGCATCGGAATGGATCCACCATGGACATCAAAATCACGTCCATGCCGTTATTGTGCTCGGAAGGACGCATCCTTTATCAGACCCTGGTAAGGGATGTAAGCCGCCTCAAATCGTGGGAAGGTGAAATGATCCAGTCGGAAAGGCTCACGGCCATGGGAAAGCTGGCAGGTGAAATAGCTCATGAGATCAACAATCCCCTGGGTGGCATCCTGCTCTATGCAAATCTCATAAAAGAAGACCTTTCGCGCAACAGCCAGGCCCTAGGTAACCTGAAAAAAATCATCAAACTTGCCACGAGATGTCGCATAATTGCAAAAGGGCTGTTAAATTTTGGCAAATCTGACCGGAATCCCCTTGTACCCGTAGATCTCAACCAGGTCATCAGAGAGATGTATTCCCTGATAGAAGATCACAAGATTTTCAAGTGGGTGCGGGTTGACATGCGGCTGGATCGCGACCTTCCTCATTTCATGGGGAACAAGGGGCAGATTGAGCAGGTCGTCATTAACCTCCTGATAAACGCAGGCGAGGCCATGAACGGCAAAGGCAGGCTCCTGATCTCATCGGCCCGAGATGAACAGAGCAGAAAGATCCGCCTGGTGGTTGAAGACAGCGGTCCCGGGATACCCGAGGACATCATCCCCAGGATGTTCGAGCCTTTTTTTACCAGAAAACCCCACGGCAAGGGCACCGGACTCGGCCTATCCATAGTCCATGGGATCGTAAAGCGTCACTGCGGAAAGATATCGGTCCACAGCCGACCGGGATGCGGGGCAAGGTTCGAGATATTATTGCCCGTGGATGGCTGCGGCTGAGACAGTACCTGCTTTTCCGTGCCATGCTCCGCACATCTTCAGACACCAACTGCACATGATATCCGGACACTTTTGATGTATATGAAGATTTGATAATGAAAGAACGCATACTTATAGTTGACGACGATCCAAACATCCGTGACGGCAGTTCCCAGGTCTTGAGCCGTGCAGGTTATGATGTATCGGAGGCATCTACAGGAGCAGAAGCCCTTTCTCTGGTAGATCGCTTCGAATTTGATCTGATACTGCTGGATCTCAAGATGCCGGATGTAAACGGGCTGGACCTGCTGAGAAATATCAGGGAAAACGACCAGCAGGTTCCTGTTGTGATGATCACAGCTTATGGGACCATCCAGAATGCAGTTGAGGCCATGCGTCTGGGGGCCGATGATTTCCTGCCTAAGCCGTTTGAGCCGGATGAACTCAGGATGGTTGTGAGCAGGATCCTCAAAGCCAGACGTCTCACCCTGGAGAATCAGGATCTGAAGGAAGAGCTCCGGCGCAAAGAG
>DTYO01000030.1 GCA_012961845.1 Thermodesulfobacteriaceae bacterium | reverse complement strand
GGAGATTGTTATGCCGGCAGTAGTAGTGGTTGGGACACAGTGGGGGGATGAAGGAAAAGGCAAGATAGTAGATCTCTTGACCGGACACGCCGATGTCATCGTGCGCTTTCAGGGAGGCAACAATGCCGGCCACACACTGGTGGTAAATAATGAAAAATTCATCTTCCATCTGATCCCGTCCGGGATCCTGTACGAAGACAAGCTGTGTCTCATTGGAAACGGAGTTGTATTCGATCCTGAAGTATTCATCATGGAACTCGAGAAACTCTCTTCCAGGGGGAGGCCTGTAAATCAGAACAGGCTGCGCATCAGCCAGAACACCCACCTGATAATGCCGTACCACAAGGCCCTGGATCACGCCAGAGAAGCTGCCAGATCCAAGGGCAAGAAGATAGGGACCACTGGAAAAGGTGTAGGGCCCTGTTATGAAGACAAGATAGTCAGAAACGGAATCAAGGTGGCTGATCTCATGGACTCCGCACTTTTCCGGGAAAAGCTTGAGGCCAACATGGAGGAGAAAAACTTCCTGCTCACCAGAATGCTCAGCGCCGAACCCATCGATCTGGAACCTGTCTACAGGAAGTTCCAGGAATATGCCGAAGCCCTTGCCCCGTTTATGGATAATGTCTCTGTGCTCATAGATGATGCCACACGGACCGGAAAAAATATCCTGTTTGAGGGAGCACAGGGAACCCAGCTCGATATCGACCACGGCACCTATCCCTTTGTCACGTCGTCCAATACGGTCGCAGGAGGGGCATGTTGCGGATCAGGCATAGGACCCAGCAGGATTGACAAGGTGATTGGAATCTGCAAGGCCTACACCACCAGAGTCGGTGGAGGGCCCTTCCCCACTGAACTTGAAGACGAAAACGGCAATCATTTGCAGGAAAGGGGCGCCGAATTCGGAGCCACCACAGGGAGACGCAGACGCTGCGGATGGCTGGATGGCGTGGTGCTGAAGGATGCTGTCCGGATAAATGGTCTGGACGGACTGGTCATCACAAAACTGGATGTCCTGAGCGGGCTCAGGAATCTGAACATCTGCACCGGTTACGATGTGGCCGGGAATTCCGTTTCCTGCATGCCGGCAAACATTCGTGAAGTGGAAAAAATCAGGCCTCTCTATTCAAACTGTCCGGGCTGGAACGATGACCTAACAGGCGCCGAATCACTGGATGATCTCCCGCAGAGCGCCAGAAACTACCTGAAGAACATCGAAGAAATGGCGGAAACACCCATATGGATCGTATCCGTGGGTCCTGCCAGGAACCAGACGCTTATTCTGAAAAACCCGTTTGAACAGCATGTGCCAGCCTGACGTCTGTTGACAGCCCGGAGATTAAGCCTTTTGAGTAACTCCGCGTCACCTGTATGTCCTTTGGACTCCCAAACTTCGAAAAACCGCGAACTTGGAGCAGCACCTGCCCTTGTGCAGGCTTTTCAAAACAGCGGGAACTGGAAGGACTGGAAGTGGCAGATCAGGAACAGGATCACCAGCCTTGATGCTCTTTCACGTCTGCCAAATCCCGGCCCAGGTACCAGGGAAGGCCTGGCCAACGTACTGAGACGGTACAGGTACGCCGTAACCCCATACTATCTTTCACTCATAGACTGGACTGACCCGGCAGATCCCATCATGAAGCAGTGTCTGCCGGATACTCGGGAAGTAACATTCCGTCTTCCCGGTTCAGAAGACGACCCTCTGAAAGAAAATGAACACATGCCGGTGCCGGGTCTCATTCATAGATACAGAGACAGGGCCCTGGCAATGGTGACCACCACCTGCGCCGTATACTGCCGACACTGCAACCGGAAACGGCAATGGGGGCTGCGTCATGCATGGGCACACAGCAGGTCGGTGGCACGGATGGTGGATTACATCCAGAAAACTTCCTGTATCCGTGAAGTGATAATCTCAGGTGGAGATCCCTTGACCATGCATCCTGACAAACTGGAAGGCATCCTGGCGGCTTTCCAGGCAGTTCCCCACGTGGAGGTGATCCGCCTGGGCACCAGGATCCCGGTAGTCCTGCCTATGAGGGTGACAGACGACCTGTGCGGAATGCTGGCCAGGCACAGGCCTCTGTGGATAAATACCCACTTCAACCATCCCAGGGAAATCACTGCAGAAGCGGCCGCAGCCTGCGACCGCCTGCTGAGAGCCGGTATACCCGTTTCCAATCAGTGTGTTCTGCTGAAAGGAATCAATGATTCAGCAGAAACAATTTGTTACCTGTGCCGCAGGCTGCAGAGTATCATGGTCAGGCCCTACTACCTGTTCCATTGTGACTCAGTCAGGGGAACAGACCATTTCCGTACCGATCTCAGGAAGGGAATCGAAATAACCAGGTCCCTTTGGGGCACTACCGGGGGGCTCTCCATACCGAATTTCGTAGTGGACCTGCCTGAAGGAGGAGGCAAGGCCCCTCTGATGCCGTCATATCTCCTCGACATCGACGGAGAAGAAGCAATCTTCAGGACCTTCGAAGGAAAGATCGTACGTTATCCGTGCCCCGAAGGCGCCTGACAAACGTCAGCAGAATATGGTCCGTTATCCGGTGTACTAGTAACACACCGGAGCAAGATTCCCTCTCCACCACACCGCCTTAACATTATCCCTGATTATGCTTTTCATATCAGCAAATTAGTGTAATTACAGAAGTTTCGAAATTCCAGTTGACATTTATTGTGAAAATATTATTTTGGCTGTAAATATTTTCAGCCAGATGAATCCGGGGGTCTGACATGAATCAGATAACGCTTTTTTTCCTATGGATAGGCATCGGCCTGGTTCTGTTCATGGGTGTGTATGCACTCAACCGACGAAACAGGAAGAAAGAAAAACCCATGTGTTCGTTTTCCAGTCCTTTTTCAGGCCTGCACAGCCAGTTCAAGAGGGGTGAAATCACCAGGGAGGAATACGAACGCAAACTACAGCACATGACCAGGTGCGGTTGAGGTAACAAATAGCACCGGTGGTGCTGCAGGCTGTCTCCACATTCCCTGCCGGGCTGACATCAGGGACATACCTGAATTCAGAATGCTTCCCGGCATCCATGACAAACGGCGGGGCCGGAATCCTCAAAGGCATAAAACGTCAGCTATGTCTTTCAAATCGAAAAAATCCTGCCCAGAAAAACCTGCTTGAGGAAAAGAGTGCCGTTCCAACAGCCAGATATACTCCCCATATGAGCAGAGGCGGTAGAGTACTCATCCTCAGCATCCTGCCCAGCAGGATCATGACCAAAATCATCCCCCATGCCCTGATCGACAGAAAACTGCCGATGAACCTCCTTTCTCCGCGGGATTCTATTCTCTGAATGATTCTCGCGGCAGATTTTCTGAGAACCAGCTGCCCCTTGACAGCTCCTGTCCCTGCAGCCAGGAAAAACCACCACAGGCCCACAGGTTCAGCAGTGCTCCATATTTCTTTTATTCCTTTCAGAAACAGGAAAGCTCCCGCCAAAGACCATACTAGGGCAGCAAGAAACATATGTACCCTGGGTGGCGCAGATACTGCAGATTTCAGCCAGTCCTTCAAACTCATAATGTTTCATCCCGGATTTCAACCCGGATTATTCCTTTCAAAAACTAGACAAATGCTGATCAACACAAATCACAGCGGATTACTAAAATACTGTAAGTTAAGAACTGCTCCAACAAAGATGAAGTGAATTCAATAAAAAACGTCCGGCATTTGAAACCGCAAGGGAGAGCACGATTGCACCAGATCTGCTGCATTGTCTGGGGCCTGAAGTATCAGAGTAAGTCCATTCCCTCTCCGTCTTTCATCTTCGGCACACTCTCGAACCGAATTATCCGTGTCAAGTGCATCCATTTCGGTTCTTCATGAAGCGGATGCGCACATCCTGGACAGGAGGAAATCCCGCAGGCTATCTCTCTGGAACCACTCAGCCGCGCATGAGCCCCTCCAGTATTCGTCTCTGGGCCCGCCGGGCACGCCTCGTTCTGGCCACCTGAATCGGTTCCCGTGTATCCCTGTGCAGACCGGTCACATACATGGCCGTGGAAACAGTTCCAGGAGTGGGCGTGAAGTCCTGGAGGTGCCCTGCATAGAGACCGAGATTTTTGATTTTACCGGCCATTTTTTTCATATGATCCATGCTGCAGCCCGGATGAGCAGAAATAAAATACGGAGTAAACCGGGGTTTCATACCGGCTTTTCTGGAAATCTTTCCAGCCTCCTCAAGAAACCGCCTGAGGACTTCATACCCAGACTTATGCATGAGGTGGAGCACAAAACTTTCCGTATGCTCTGGAGCGATCTTCATGGATCCCGAAATATTCTTCTGGAGCAGGCGCTGCAGCAGCCGTGGTTTCCCAAGCAGAAGCTCCATGCGAAGCCCTGAGGATATGAACACCCGGCGGACTCCGGTAATCCTTTCAACCCGCAGGATCAGGTCGTACAGTGAGTCATCCACGTCAAGATGTCTGCATACCCGGGGGAAAAGACAGTCATGCCGCCTGCACCGTACAGACAGTCTGCAGCCTGCACCATACATGTTGGCAGTAGGTCCTCCAAGATCCGTGATGGTCCCCCTGAAATCAGGCATTTCAGCCACCATTCCTGCCTCTTTCACCACAGCTCCAGGCGACTTGGACACGATAACAGGTCCCTGATGCCTGGCAATGGCGCAAAATGAACAGTTTCCAAAACATCCCCTTACGATATTTATAGAATGGCGCACCATTCTGTATGCAGGCACGTCTCCTGCTGAGGGATGCGGGCGCCTGGTAAAGGGAAGCAGGCCGATTCTGTCGAATTCATCTCTGGTGAGAGGCCCGGCAGGCCGGTTCTGAAGCACCCACATGGATTGCTGTTTCTGAACGACCGGGGACATGGAAAAGGACCGTGCGTGTGCGTCCAGCGCAAGTTCGGCGTCCAGAAACCGCTCCCTGTTGGCATGTATTGAATCCCATGACGGGAGGGTGAGTGGGGACGTTTCCAACTGCCTTGCAGCAAACCGGGTTTCAGAAAGCCTCTCGCATGTACCCGGAATGCCGGCCAGCCCCGCCCCCCTGGCAAGTCTTCCGGCTATTTCAAGAACAGCCCTCTCCCCCATTCCGTAAACCAGAAGGTCTGCCTTGGCATCGGTCAGTACGGATGCCCTCAGTTTTTCCTGCTGGTAATCATAGTGTACAAACCGCCTCAGTGACGCCTCTATTCCTCCAAGAACTATGGGCACATCTCTATAGGCCTGTCTGGCAAGATGCGCATATCTTATCGTAGCGCGGTCGGGCCTCCTGCGGCAGGTTCTTGTTTTCTCTGCTCCAAAATATGGATTACCTTCAGGAGAATATACATCTCTGGATCTAACTCTGGCATAGCCGGTATAATTTGACACTATTGAGTCCATGTTTCCGGCTGAGATGCCGAAAAAAAGGCGCGGCCTTCCGAATTGTAAGAAGTCGTCGGCAGAGTCATGGCGGGGCTGTGCGAGTATCGCCACCCTGAACCCATGTGCCTCCAGCCACCGGCTTATCAGGGCCGTTCCAAAAGATGGATGATCTATATAGGCGTCGCCCGAAACCAGAACCACATCGACATTTTCCCATCTTCTTTCCCGCATTTCTTCCCTGCAGGCAGGAAGTTGCAGGCATGTGGTATTTTTTTTCAGCTTCATTATACCTGATAATACTCCCAAGTCCCCATATCACAAAGACAGTTTGATAAATACAGCAGCAGGTTCCGGCAGGCAGCAGACTGCGCGTCGAAATGGAAACACAAACTTCACAACAGTCCGAACTTTTTCCCTCCTGACTTGTGGAAAAAATTACCAACAGTAAAAATAAGCGGCAAAGTTACCAAAACAGCCAGGCCAGGATCACACAAAAACCTCATTTTCTTCTGGCATGACTATTGCTCAGACAAGTATTAAAAATTTTTAAGAGCTTGGCAAATATTTTTAATCATAAGACTTATAAGGAGGTATCAGGATATGAATACAGATAAACTGGTAACAATACTTGCAGCTGCAGGCTTTTTCTTCATGTCATTAAATGCATGGGCCTACACAATCGACGACAACTACACAGGAGCAAGTCCCACAGGCTCCGGATGGCAGGGTGCAGATGTCATAGGATATGCCGGATACTTTGATTCAGACAGAATCGAAGTCACCTATAACGGGTCCTGGATATACATAGACGTATACTCCAGATATCTTGACAACATCGGCCAATTCCAAACGGAGCTGGGCGACCTGTTCCTCGCTACAGGAGGATGGAATCCTTACGGAGACCAGCCATATGTCAATGACAACTATAACAACACAGGCACGAACTGGAACTATGCGCTGGTTCTCGACAACCATCTTCCCGGGGCCGGACAGATCAGCGGTTCATTCGAGCTTTTCAGTTTCGACCAGGGAAGCCCTGTGCTTTCATGGGCTCCAGCCGGATATATCTACAGGGACGGCCAGCTGGTCCAGTTTCAACCAGACGCAAATGCCGCTGCACTTGCCGTCGGCCTCTGGTCTATCAACAACCTTGGAGGACAGGATGAAGACGACCACCTCAGGTTTGCTCTCAACTATTCCTTCGGTGAAATACCGGAACTGGCAATCCACTGGGCCATGTCATGCGGAAACGATGTGGTTGAAGGCTCTGTGCCTGCGGCACCTGTCCCTGAACCGGCCACCGTACTGATCCTGGGAAGCGGCCTACTGGGCCTCGGATCGCTGAGAAAAAGGCAGCGGAAGACCACATGAGCTCCTGATAAAAAGAAAGGTGCAGGCGGCTGTCATGCGCAAGGCTGAGGTAAACCCGGATCAGATCCCGTCAAGCGGACACCCCCGGCACAGAGGTCGGCTCCGGCGGCAGTAGTTCCTGCCAAGGGCAACAAGCAGCGCATGGTACTCATTGAACAGAA
Organism: Thermodesulfobacteriaceae bacterium; assembly: GCA_012961845.1. Classification (GTDB taxonomy): domain Bacteria; phylum Desulfobacterota; class Dissulfuribacteria; order Dissulfuribacterales; family UBA3076; genus DTYO01. The sequence goes on along the minus strand of DTYO01000030.1, from coordinate 2,249 downwards.
CAGGATCTTCAGGGAGGCTATCCATGAACAGCGACCTGACCTCATCGTATCCGGCCTCTTCGAAAACAAGATCATGCCTCTTGAGGATTCTCATGGTATAGGCGTCTACGACAAAACTAGGATATCCTCCGGCATACAAAAGGATACTGTCTGCCGTTTCCGGCCCTATGCCATTGACCTCGAGAAGCATGGACCTGAGTTCTTCCATGGCCAGGGAAAACATGGCATCCAGGCTGCCGCCGAATTTCTCCATGAGAAATGCCGTAAAGTTGCGCAGCCTGGATGCCTTGACATTGTAATACCCAGCCGGCCGGATGATGGCGGCCACCATTTCCCTGGGAAGCTCGAAAATCGCCCTGGGTTCAAGAAGGTCTCTTTCCCTGAGACCGGCAATGGCCTTTTCCACGTTGGTCCAGTTCGTATTTTGGGTAAGGACGGCACCTACACAGACTTCAAATGGAGTATCTCCCGGCCACCATCCCTGCGGGCCAAGGGCCTTTAACATCCGCTCATATATCTCTGCAAGATATTCGGACACGGAACTTCTGGAAAAGCTGATTTCGCTCATGAGCTGTCTTTTGAAGCCTGGGAATCATTCAGTCTACCCTGATGATAAAGACATAGACCCATGATGCCAAGACCGCAGTACAGATTATTCCAAAAACAGTGAGTTCCTGCACATTGAGCTCGCCTCCGCCTCTGGGGATCGTGTATGAGACAGCATACCACAGTGCTGCGCATCCTGTAACCAGCGCAAGGATCTTAAACACCCTGAAAAAAGCCAAGGCGGAAATTAACAGCCCGAAAGGGATCATTACGTATGGATTGGAAAGAATCTCCATGGGATCCAAACTGGAAATGCATGAAATCAGATTCTCTGTCCTGAAAATTTCCAGCAAGCCAGACCAGTCCAAGATGTTCACCTCCTGGTGGGAACATCGGCATACTCTTTTTCAATCATTAGTCCGCCCCAAAAAATCAGGGATTTTATTCCAGAACAGAGGCTGTCCCACAGATATTTTGAGCCATTTTTCGGACGCAACTTGAAATAGGAGCAGCATCCATCTGGATAATGAGCCCTTGACCACAATTTTTGTCTTTGACGGTAATCAGGCCTAGCAATGAAGTCGTAGGCCTCCTGGCCTGTTTATGCTTTGATTTACCTCTATGTCTCAGCTCCTTGAAGGCTGTTGGTATATAGTTTCAGTAAATTGTGCGCACTGCACCAAAGACTGAATTCTCCCTGTACTTTATCCCGGTCTCTGAGCCAGAAGTGACTGAGACCCCGGCAGTATTTCATTTGCCCAAACACCGGCTCGATCATCCGATTGCGAAAACCATAGATGAACCAACCAACAAGCCTCTTCAGCTTCATGTCCACGAACCGTTATCGTTGGGATCGGCGCCTGGCAGGTGTGGATTCAGACGCAGGCCGGCGATTTTCGGCTCCGCACCCACTTGGGTCGCCATGTTCATGGCCAGGGGGACAAGTAGAACAGTAACACCGACATTGGAAAGGAACAGGGCAAGCAGGGAGGTAATAACCGCCATCAACAGGTACAGGAGCATGGGCGAAATATCCGTAAAAACCTGGAGAATATTAATGGCCAGGTAATCCGCCGCGCCGGTTTTCTCAAAGGCGAGCCCCAGGGGAATCAGACCCCCACCAGAAACATGGTTTTCCACTCCACCGCTTTATATACTTTATCAATGTGCATCACCCGGCCAATCACCAGGATCAGGAGAGCAACAAGTCCGGCTATTGCCAGCGGCTGTTTCAGGCCAAGGGCTAAAAAAAAGAAAAGCTCCCAGAGCGCCAAGTCCAAGCCAGGCTTTTTCTTCCCTGATCTCTTCACCCCGGGGAGATTCAGTATAGACCAGATCGGTTTTGTCCAGCAGGATACGCAGACTCTCCAATGGCCCCTGCAGTAGGAGAGCATCACCGGGCTTGAGTTTCTTCCGAGCAATATCATCGACAAACACGATATCCCCACGCAAGATTGCCAGCGGATTAACCCCAAACAGTTTACGGAACTCAAATTCATGGGTTGTATGGCCGTTGCAACCGGAACGGGAGGTGACAATGGCCTCAAGCACTCCACTTTTTTCAGGCGCCATTTCTTTGGCAAACAGCTCAAAGCCATGTTTCGCCTGCCAGCCCAGGTCCTCTGTGATTCGCTCCATGTTGTCCTGCTGGCAGACAAGGACAACAATGTCTCCGGGACCGACACGGGTAGTCCCTCGAGGAG
>DTYO01000029.1 GCA_012961845.1 Thermodesulfobacteriaceae bacterium | reverse complement strand
GCCTGTTACCGGCTCCTGGCTTTTATCTCTCTAAAAATGGAGTTGCACTGGAGATCGAACCCTATAGGAAGAGTGCGGAGAAACCTGCCATTCCTTAAAGAACTGGCATGGAATAATTTCACACAAAAAAGTTGACACTACCCCGAAAGTTGAGTCTATAAGGTATGAGCTTCTTACGTCAAATGGAACATGCCCATCAAATTTGCGCGTATTCCACATGTCCTGCCCAAGGGAAAATAAGCGGAAAGCACAAGTTTAACGGTTGTAGCTATATCAGTCTTCATGTTATTATATGTGTGTTCATCAACAGTCTTTTCACCCTGTTGACAAATCATATACGGAATAATGCACAAACCAACTCTATGGCTGCGCTTATTTATTTCACAAAATCCGATCGTTAACGAGAATTTTCATTTTCAGAAGGATACCGGCATGGAAATCCGGAAATGAATATTCAGGAGTAAATTCATGGAACAACCAAACCTAGGCAATATCGACGTTGAACGCCTGAAACCTTCAGGCAATCAGTTGCGTTCAATAGTGAGCATCATTGCAGCTCTCTTCATAGCATTCATTGTCTGGAACCTGTGGTTCACTGTGGAGCCCGAAGAGCTGGGAATAGTCCTGAGATTCGGGAAATTCGTGCGTGAGGCGCCGCCCGGCCTCAACTTCAAACTACCTGACCCTGTTGAAAAAGTCATAAAGGTCCCGGTGCAGCGGCAGCTCAAGGAAGAATTTGGCTTCCGTACAGAGCTTGCCAGCATTCAGACAAGGTATTCTCCCAGAAATTTTCAGAATGAATCCCTCATGCTCACAGGAGACCTCAATGTTGCCGTAGTGGAGTGGTCGACGCAATACCGTATTAGAGACCCGTACAGGTTTCTCTTCAAGGTCAAGAATCCCAGGACCACTTTCCGGGACATGAACGAGGCCGCCATGAGGAAAGTGGTCGGCGACAAGGCTGTTGACAAGGTCCTGACCATTGGCAGGCAGGAAATCGCGGATCAGGTGAAAATGATCCTCCAGGAAATGTGCGACCAGTATGAAACAGGCATTGTGGTAGACCAGGTGGTCCTCCAGGATGTAAATCCTCCCGATCCGGTAAAACCTTCCTTTAACGAAGTAAACCAGGCCCAGCAGGAACGTGAAAAAATGATAAACCAGGCCAGATCCGATTACAACCGTGTAATCCCCAGGGCCAAGGGCCAGGCCATGCAGACAATTCAGCAGGCAGAAGGATATGCCACAGACCGTATCAACAGGGCCCGTGGGGATGCAGAGTTTTTTGATGCCCTGTATCAGGCGTACAGGAAGGCGCCCGAGGTCACTAGGAGGAGGATGTATCTGGAGACAATGGACTCGGTTTATCCCGGGATTAAACAGAAAATAATCATAGACAAGGACATGAAGAGTATTCTTCCTCTTCTTTCATTGGAGGGAGGTAACATAAAATGAAATTTGTTCCCATGCTGTTACTGGTTATCATTCTGGTTGCCGTTTCTGTGCTGGGTGGAACATTCTACATCGTGGATGAAACTCAGCAGGTAGTCATTACTCAGTTTGGAAAGCCGGTAGGCCAGCCTGTTACTGATCCCGGACTCCACATGAAGCTTCCATTTGTCCAGCAGTCTAACTATTTTGAGAAAAGATTTCAGGCATGGGATGGTGATCCCAACCAGATCCCCACCAAGGACAAGAGGTTTATATGGGTGGATACGTACGCGCGGTGGAGAATAGTAGATCCGCTGCTCTTTTTCCAACGCCTCAGAAATGAGAGAGGCGCCCAGTCCAGACTGGATGACATCCTTGACGGCGGGACACGGAATGTAATCGCCAAACACGAACTCATTGAACTGATTCGGCTTTCAAACAAGGCCTTTCTCGAACCGAGAAAGGAGGCCACAGCTGAGTCCATAGACCAGAAGAAACTGGGAGAAATCAAATATGGCAGGGAAACCCTGGCTCAGGAAGTACTTACTTCCGCATCCAAAAGGGTCAAGGATCTGGGTATTGAAATCCTTGATTTCGAATTCAAGCGGATAAACTACGTGGAAGAAGTCAGAAAGGAAGTCTATGCCAGGATGATCTCAGAGAGGAAACGCATAGCTGAACAGTATCGCTCAGAGGGCGCTGGAGAAGCAGCGAAGATCGACGGTCAGAGGCAGCGCGAACTCAAGAAGATCACTTCTGAAGCCTACCGCAAGGCCCAGATAATCAAAGGAAGAGCCGATGCCAAGGCTGCCGATCTTTATGCGGCGGCGTACAGCAAGGATCCTGAATTCTACCAGTTCATCAGGTCAATGGAATCGTTCAGAAAGGTGCTGGATGCAAACACCACGGTTGTGCTGTCTACCGATGGAGACCTCCTGGAGTATCTCCAGCGTCCGGAAAAAACCTGGTAAGTAAGGGCCGTCCAGTCTCGGCCGTATGGTAAAAACACGAACAGCTCGATTCGATTTTGCAGGAAAACCTGCCGTATGGTTGTCAGCCCGCAGTAGGCTGCAGATACAAGGCAGACGGCACGAAGTCGTACACGCATGCCTGCACTTCCAGTGCCGGACAACGCCGCAGTTGCAGCACCCTGCGGGCTGATATCTACCAGCCCCACAACAGCTTCCGATACACCCACCCGGTGGTGCCGTCTTCTCTCATTACTTTGACCCAGCCGCCCTTATGCCTGAGAGTTTTGAAAATGGTACCGAAATCTACTGTATCAATTACATGAAAAGACTTGCCCGGGCCTGACCTCATATTGGCCCTCTCGGCCTTTACTATCAGATGCGGTTTGCGGTTGACCAAAGGCCTATAGACCCATCCGGTGTAGTCTTCAAAATCTCTTACCTTTATCCACTTTCTCTTCTTTTTAATGACCTTCAGCGGATAACCTTTTGGAAGATGCCAGGTCACGGAATATTGTTTACCTGGACCTGACCGCATATTTACCACCGTCCGGTCAATGCTCACCATTTCCGCCAGGGAGGTTCCATGGGCAGAGGCAGTAATTAGCAGCACCAACAAGAAAGAAAAGAATCTCATCATCACCGGCAACCCCTTTGACTACTTTAAAATCCACAAGCCGCAGCTTATGCCAAAAACAGTTCTAAAGATATCAATAACATGTAGTTATTCCAATGCGCCCTGTCCCGGCACATATTTAATGATTTCCCGGGACACCCTGTAATGAAAACAATAAGCCGGAGGAAAAGTCAATATGCCGTCTTTCCTCTAAATGGAGAGCTGAACAATGGTGGCCCCCCAGCTGCCCCTCTGTTCGTCGGCCAGTGTGAATGACTTAACTTCAGACATCCTGCTGAGGACCGCATGTACCGTTCGCCTGAGCGTTCCAGTACCTTTCCCGTGTATTATCCGCACCTGTGTAATCCCTGACTTCCTGCACTCGTAAATATAATCAGGAATAAGATATTTTATATCTTCCGGCCTGAATGTATGAAGATCAAGAGTACCATCTATTGGAATCACCACAATATCTTCAGAACAATTTGTTAGCGTCTTCTTCAATGAAGTTACATCCATTCATGAACTGCCCAG
>DTYO01000028.1 GCA_012961845.1 Thermodesulfobacteriaceae bacterium | reverse complement strand
TCGGGGTGTCACTGAAGCCCATTTCCGGGGCAGGTGAAGCGCTGACGGAACTGGCAGGACAGGCGTTATTGACTTTCGTTACAGCCCGGCCTGTAAAAGAACCGATTGAAAAATGGCTGTCAACAATTCTTCAGGGTGTCCCGCTGCAGCGGATAAATGTGATTGCAACCGGCCACCATTCGGCCAAGGGGCAGGTTCTCAGGGATTTGGGCATCAGGTACTTTGTGGAGGATCATCTGGAGACATGTCAGGAACTCTTTGACATGGGCATTGGTTCCATTGTATTTGATCAGCCATGGAACCGAAAATATACTCCATACCTGAGGGTCAGGTCATGGACTGAAATAATGGCACTGATCCGGTAAATGACTGCCTACAGGATAATGTGGCAGGAGAGATCCAGATATATGCTGAACAAGCCCAGGCCACGAACTCGGAACATTTCTGTGTGCAATTGTGATCCGCCATGTATTTAGCTGGTAAACGTCAACCTGACGGCAGGCTCAGATTCGTAATTAGGCATTCGTACCAGGATGAATCCGGGAACTGGCTTTACAGGGAGCTGTTCGATCTCGGGTTTGATCCAGGCGACTATGTGGTGGCTGTGACCGAGAAGGCATATTATATTGATCCGGTAGTGGAAGATGCCATCTCGTCACAGGGCCTGGAGGTCGATTATGATGACCTGGAAAGACTTTTTTGGCCTTTTTTGGATCCCGAGGTGCGCAGGGTGGCTGAACGGTTCGGTTGTCGTTCCAGGGAGAAAAGATACGGCAAAAAACATGGTTCTGAAGAACTCCATGAGCTGTTGAGAGACATACTCGGTTTCGACAGGCGCAGGCTGTGTTTTCTGAAGTTCTGCCAGATCGACCTGGAGGAGCTTGCCGCAAGGCCGCTGCCGTTTTTCAGGCAACTGCTGAACAGGTCCAGGGATGAGATAGAACACCTGATTGAATTCATGGAATTTGGCCTCAGGCCCTGGGAGATGAAGGGCTACCTGTACGCTGTATTCGATCTACCGAGGCGGTTTTATCCCAGGTTGTCTCGGTTTATTCCGGATGTGCAGGACCAGGACCTCATGGATCAGTATTTCCTGGAGGAACTGTGCAACATGAACAGGGACACTGCATTTCTGGATTCGGGTGCAGTTCCATGGTCTGAAGGCCGGGGTCTCCACCCTTATCTCAGGAGATATCTTTTCCAGTATTTTGATATTTCTTTCAGGGATGCCGGTGCAGGACGAAGACCTGGATTTTCAGGAGGCGGCCCGGGAGGGGCATGGCAGCCGCCGCCCAGCTCATCTGAAAAGAGATATTTCGATATCATGGGGATAAACCAGGACGAGTTCAAAGCCATGACAGAAAGTGAGATTATAAGTATTTTCAGGAAGAAGGCCCAGCAGCTGCATCCCGACAAGGGCGGGAGACACGATGATTTCATCCTGCTTCAGGAGGCCTATCATAGGCTAATCAGGAAAAAAAGGTGGTAACGGTTAGCGGAAGTGGTGGCCGAAAAGTAAAATAAGTCAGTTTTTTGCAGCAGACGATCAGGAGCGATAATGACTGAAACAGACAAGATGCCGAAAGTCTACGGCATAATACCTGCGCGTTATGGTTCTAAGCGGTTTCCTGGAAAACCCCTTGCCGATATTCTGGGCAAGCCCATGTTCTGGCATGTTTTCAGCCGGGCATCCAAGTGTCCGGATCTCTCTGAAGTCTTCCTGGCTACAGACGATCACAGGATAGAGGCTGCCGCCAGGGAACTGGAGGTGCCGGTTGTAATGACCCGGGATGATCATCCCAGCGGCACCGACCGGGTTCTTGAAGCGGCTGAAAAAATCGGGGCATCCGATCATGAGATAGTAGTGAATATTCAAGGTGATGAACCGGTTCTGAATCCTGCCATGCTGAGCGATCTCATTCGTCCCTTTCTATTGTCCGGCTCACGGGTGGCGACACTTGCCCAGAGAATAAGCCGGGAAGAATCCGAAAGTCCTGACCGGGTCAATGTGGTTATGTCCCGAGAGGGGAAAGGGCTCTATTTTTCGCGTTCTCTCATACCGTATTCTAGGGATGGCAAGGATGCGGTTTTTTACGAACACGTGGGCCTGTTTGCGTTCCGTATGGACATGTTGAGGGAGTTTGTCAGGATGGGGCCCAGTCCGCTGGAAAAGACAGAAAATCTTGAAATGCTCCGTCTGATAGAAAATGATATACCTCTTCATGTGGAAGTAACCGGACATAAAAGCATCAGTGTGGACTGGCCGGACGATCTGCACGCGGTACAAGCGGTCATGCAGAAGGAAAAACTACAGGAAGCTGCTGTATGAATGATCATTTCAATCAGGAAGTGCTGAACTTCATCGTATGTCCCAGGTGCAAGGGCGAGGTCAGAGTCTCGGAAGACGGAACAGGACTGATCTGCGATTCATGCTGTCTTCTTTACGATATAAAGGACGGCATTCCTGTTATGATCGAAGAAGAGGCGCACTGTCTGGACGACAGGCGTGGGGTCAGGCCTGCTCCAGACAGAGTTTCCGAATGACCCCCCGAGGCTGTGCCGGAACAAGCGGTGTTTTGATGGATAAACAAAGGTTAGCTGCAGCTATCGACAGATTCAGCTCTTCGACTCTGCTGGTGGTGGGGGATATAATGCTGGATCAGTTTGTATGGGGGGAAGTTTCAAGGATTTCGCCCGAGGCGCCGGTTCCGGTAGTCGAGGTACAGAAAGAGACCATGCTGCTCGGCGGTGCGGCCAATGTGGCAAACAACCTCACGGCACTCGGAAGCAGAGTGGTCCTCTGCGGGGCCATCGGACACGATTCCATGGGGGGAATGCTCCGGGAGCTGGCATCGGCCCGGGGGATAGATACTTCGGCCACTGTGGAGGCCGGGCGTCCCACTACTGTCAAGACCAGGATTGTAGCCAGGGGGCAGCAGATGGTCAGGGTGGACAGGGAAAGCAGGGGCAGTCTGGATGAAAAATCAACAAGGTCCATGCTGGCCCGCCTGGACAGGCATGTTCCTGAAGTGGATGGGGTGATCATCTCCGATTATGCCAAGGGAGTAGTGAACCGGATCGTGATGGAAGCAGTTATGAAGAGTGTACGAAAGGCCGGTCTGCTGGTGCTGGTGGACCCTAAACCGGTCAGTGCCGAATTGTATAACGGCGTCACCATGTTGACGCCGAACCAGCGCGAGGCGGAGTTGATGTCCGGCATGGAGATCAGGGATGAAGAGAGTCTGGGCAATGCGGCGAAGCGCATCCAGGTCAGGCTTGAAGCAGATGCCGTCCTGATTACCAGAGGGGGGCACGGTATGGCCCTGTGGCAGCGTGGAGAAGGACTTTATACTATTCCTACGATGGCCAGGGAGGTATTTGATGTTACTGGTGCCGGGGATACTGTGCTTGCTGTCACGGCGCTGGGTATGATGAATGGGCTCAGTTACTCAGAATCCGCCTTTCTGGCCAATATGGCTGCTGGTGTAGTGGTCGGCAAGATAGGTACCGCCACATTGAGTGTTGACGAACTGAAGGGGCATCTGGCAGCCAGGTGAGTGAACTGAAAAAGCCTCCCAGAGCATGCCTCGTGATCAGCCTGATTGCGGGTACCGAAGATATCATCAGCAAAGCCATGGATTGCCTGGCTGGAACGTATGGACCTGTCATGTTTCGAACCCCGCTGATGCCCTTTGACTGGACATCTTATTATGAACGGGAGTTCGGAAAGAATCTTGTCAGGAGATTTGTGGTCTTCAAAGAGCTGGTGGAGCAGGCCCGCCTGACAGAAATAAAGCTGGAAGTCCACAGGCAGGAACAGAGGTTCAGTAGCAATGGGAAAAGACTGGTGAATATCGACCCCGGAATTTTGACTGCCGAGCGTCTTGTCCTGGCCACAGGAAAAAATTTTACACACAGGATATATCTGGGTAAGGGGGTCTTTGCAGATCTTACTCTGGTTTTTCAGAAGGGAAGGTTTGACATGCTTCCCTGGACCTATCCTGACTATGCCTCTAGAGATGCGCTGGAGTTTCTTGAACAGGTGAGGACTTGGTATTTGAATATGCTCAAGGCCGAGGGAGAAAATCGGTCCGGAAGATAATGCGACCTGGTTATGGAGTGAATCGATATGCTTCGAAGTATGACGACTTTTGCAAGGCTGGAATCTGCAGATGAAGACTGGTCATTTGTTCTGGAGCTCAGGTCTGTAAATTCCCGGTACTGCGACTGCAATATCCGGCTGCCAAACTGGATGAATGCCCTGGAGGCGCGCATCAAGAAAGTTGTCCAGGAGGCCATGGTGCGGGGGCGCATCGAGCTGAGGATCTTGTGCCGTGGAGGAAGGGCTGTCGGTGTAATGTTCGAGCCGGATCTGGACGTCGGACGCTCATATCTTGATGCTGTGGGAAAGCTGGAAAAGGGGCTGGGACTGGAAGGAGGTGTCCGGATTGCCGACCTCCTGGCCGTTCAAAAGGATGTCATAGTCGCCAGGGATAGGCAGCATGATCTGGATGAACTGTGGGGAAAACTGGCCCCTATTATGAAAAATCTCCTGGAAAATGCCGTCGCCATGTCAGCAGACGAGGGACGGACTCTGGAGCAGGATCTCAGCAGGAGGCTCTCGAGGGTGGAGGTCTGGATAAATGAGATTGCTGTCAGGACACCCGAAAGTTTTGACCTGCAGAAGCAGGCGATGTTTGACAGAATCCGGGCCATTGCCGGAGATATCTCTGTTGACGAGACCAGACTTGCCCAGGAGGCGGCGGTCCTTGCGGATCGGCTGGACATTACCGAGGAACTGGTCAGGGCACGCAGCCATGTGGAGCAGTTCAGGAATCTGCTGCAGGGCCGGGAGGCGGTGGGGCGAAAGCTGGATTTTATGCTCCAGGAAATATTCAGGGAGATCAATACGATGGCGGCAAAATCTTCAGATGCGGTCATTTCTCATCTGGTAGTTGACATCAAGGGTGAGCTAGAAAAGATGCGCGAACAGGTTCAGAATGTGTTATAAAGAGGTCACAGGATGCTGCGGATATGCGGCGGAGGACATTCAGGTGAATTACCTGTACTTCAAATGCCGGATAATGCGGTAGATGCAGTATCCTGTGACCTCATATATTTTGGCAAACTGCCCTTTGGTCAGTTGCATATTCGAGGATGATTCGGATGAAGGAGTGCCTATAAAAAAAGGAGTTTTTTCTGGAACAAGGAGAACAATAAGAATAACCGCAGACATTGTAGTGACATTTCGAGGATTGTCTTTTGCGTGCAGAACAGTTGCTGGGCAAATGAACAACTTTTAAAGGTGCCCTGAAGTCTGTGTCACGGCTAGTAGAATGTCAGAGAATGTTTGGCATTGAACAAACGGAATGAGGATTCAGTGTGACAAGAGGAGCATGATACATGAGCTGCAAGTTCAAATTGCTTAATATAGGTTTTGGGAATACCGTAGTTGCGGACAGGGTGGTGGCTATAGTCAATCCTTCATCGGCTCCCATGAAACGGTTGAGGGAAGAGGCAAAGACCAACAGCCACCTTGTCGATGCCACTCAGGGACGGCGTACTAGGTCCATCATAGTGACCGACAGTAACCATGTCATTCTTTCTTCCATCCAGGCAGAGACCATAGCCCAGCGGCTGAGTGCCGATGTACTGACAAAATTGGACGAAAAAGACCCGAGATGCTGATCGTGTTCAGCAGGATCTAGTCGTCATTCCTGTTTCAGTTTTGTTCAAGAATGGGGGGCGACAGCAGGTTTAATATGGAAAGGGGAAATCTGTTCATAATATCCGCCCCTTCAGGGGCGGGCAAGACAACTCTGTGTCGCAGGGTCCTGAAAAAGATACCGGATCTGGTCTTTTCCATATCACACACAACCCGTTCCCCGAGGGCCGGTGAGATTTCCGGTTCAGATTATTATTTTGTCTCATCAGAAGAGTTTGACAGGCTTGTCTGCGAAGGGGCTTTCATTGAATGGGCAAGGGTCCACGACCACTGCTACGGGACAAGCAGGAAGGAGGTGCTGTACAGGATGGAGCATGGGCTGGACGTGCTTCTGGATATAGACATCCAGGGGGCCAGGGAGGTTGTGTCCATCTTTGCCGATGCGGTAACAGTATTCATACTGCCTCCATCCCTGTCCGAGCTCGAAAAGAGGCTCATAGGCAGGGGGACGGAAGATATCGCCGAACTGCAGATGAGGCTTGACAATGCCAGGAAAGAGCTCAGGGCCGTGGAGGAGTATGAGTTCGCTGTCCTGAACGATGATCTTGACCGGGCTGTGACGGATTTCACCGGCATAGTCCTGGCATTTCGAAACAGGACTGTCAGGACACTTCAGCGTCCGGGACTGGCCGAAGCCCTGCAGATAGGCTGATATTCCGGCAATGGCTGAAGACCGATCACAGGGGTCCATGCTGGTATGGGGCATCCATCCGGTAAAGGAATATTTGAAGCTGTTTCCAGGCAACTGCCTGAACATATTTGTTCTTCCTGCTTTCGGCAGGCAAAAGCCTCAAGCTGCACTGCTGGGCCTTGCCCGACGGAATGGTCTGAGTGTCATCAGGGTTTCGACTTTTACCGGTCTCAGACTGCCGGCAGGCGCGGTACACCAGGGAGTAGCCGCCGAGGTCAGGTCTGTTTGGTCGGTGGATTTTCAGGAACTGGAAGGTCTCTGGCAGAAAGAGCGGCCCCTGGTGGTGGCCTGCGATCAGGTGAACGATCCGCGGAACCTGGGATCCATTCTGCGTTCGTGTGCGGCTTTTGGAGTCCACGCGGTTCTTCTGCCCCGCCGAAAGTCTGTGCAGATCAACGGCGTGGTGGCAAAGACTTCGTCAGGAGCTCTGTTTCATGTTAAAATATGCCGGGTGGGCAACATGGTAAAGGCCTTGAGAGAATTGAAGGATATGGGCCTGTGGGTGGCGGGCCTGAGCCCTGAGAGTGGCCTGCCGTTGTGGGACATGGATATGCTGCTCCCCATGGTCCTCGTGGTAGGGGCTGAAGGCGCCGGTCTCAGGTATATGGTCAAGAAAACGTGTGATTTTCTCGCAGCAATTCCTCAGGCAGGTTCTGTAAGTTCCATGAATGTCGCTGCCGCTGCAAGCATATCATTATATGAAGTGGTCAGGCAGCGTTTTCTGGATCGTCAGGCAGGTAGGGGCCAATAGATTGACAGTGATTGCCTGTAAATGAGATTTTTTGACCCAGGTCATGGAGTCCAAAGAAACGTGTGCGGGTACGTATATGTTGTTCCGGGCGTTGTTCCACAGATCATGAACAGAGAATGGGCAAAAAGACATTTGTCGGACCGCGTCCCAGGATAAAGATAGCTGGGTGATGATGGGACTCTACGAGAAGATAACGGGGTGTTCCTATTCAGTGATCAGACCTTTGCTGGAGATGTGGTCCAGGATGGAGGGGAACGAAGGGATGTGGCGGGGCCGTATCGGGCACGTCGCTGACCATGTTTTATCGGCGGCCCCGTATGACATATGGCTGCAGGCCGTTTCTGTAGGAGAAGTGGCAGTAGCAGAGGCATTGATCCATGCCCTTGACAAAAAGATGTCAGGGCTGAAAATCATCGTATCATCCAGCACGCCGGCCGGGTTCGGCAGGGCTGTTTCTTCACTCGGGTCCAGGTGTTGCGTAATCCCCTATCCTCTCGATTTTCCACAGGTGGTCAGGAGTATCACCGGCAGATTGAGACCCAGGGTATATGCCTGTCTCGAGACCGAACTGTGGCCTAATTTTATCAGCTCGGCAAGGCGAGTCGGTACCAGAACGGTCCTGCTTAACGGAAGGATTTCGGCTGCCTCGTTTCCCAGATATTCAAAATTGTGTTCTATAGTACGCCCCATGCTGGCAGGTTTTTCTCAGGTATGCGCCATTTCAGAGGTCCACGCCCGCCGACTGAAGGCCCTGGGAGCCAATCCGGACAGGATAGTCATAACCGGGAATGCCAAATTTGAAGGTCTTCTGGAGATGTCCGATCCGGTCAAGGTGTCAACCATCAGGGACCAGCTGGATCTGAAGGATTCTGACAAGGTTTTTGTTGCAGGCAGCATCAGAAGCGGAGAAGAAAAGGCTATGGTTTCAGTGTGTATGGATCTGCTGTCATATGACCCTGAAACAGTAGTTTTCCTTGTTCCCAGACATATGGAAAGGATGCGATCCATAGGAAATGTCCTGAGAAAGAACGGAGTGGCCTTCCAGTTCTGGAGTGAGTTCGACTGCAGCGGGAAGCGAACCGCAAATGTAATGATTGTGGATGTGATAGGTATGCTTTTTCATCTTTACGGTCTGGCTGAGGCGGCTTTCGTGGGTGGTTCGCTCGTGCCGAAAGGAGGGCAGAATCTCCTCGAACCTGCCGCGTGGAGCTGTCCGGTTCTGTACGGACCGCATACAGAGCATTTTGAAGAGGCCAGGATGGCTCTCGAACAATACGGAGGAGGCCGGACAGTTCGAGACAGCAGTGAGCTTGCCGAGATGGTGAGCAGGCTCTTTCAACAGCGGCCTGCCAGGAATGATATGGGGGCCCGGGCGAGGTCGGCTCTGGAATCTCTGGCACACGGGGCAGCAACCCGACAGGCTGAGACCTTGCTTCGGGAGTTGAAAAGTTGATTTCATACTGCCTCGAAAAAAGTCTCCTGTTGCGGGGAAAAACCTGATTCCAACGGGGAGACTGCAGCAGATGAGGGAATACAGGCACGGAACGCGCTGTCTTTTCATCCTGACATACGGACAGCAAGCAACTGATCACAGGAGACAGGCAGGCTGCTCGGGTTGACGGGTTATTTCCTGTTTTTCTGAATGTGTTCGAATACCAGGCGCAGTCCCTCCAGTGTAAGATCGGGTTCTGTTTTCCGCACCAGACTGCAGTGCGGTACTATGACTGGGGCCAGGCCTCCTGTGGCCAGTACTTCGGGTGTAGTGTCAAACTCGCCGATCAGACGCTGTAGTATGCCGTCGGTAAGACCTGCAAATCCGTATATGAACCCTGACTGCATCGCAGAAGTGGTGTCCCGGCCCAGAACAGTTTCCGGGGTGCTGAACAGATCTATACCGGGCAGCTTGGATGTCCTGCTGGTCAGTGCATCGGCAGCTATGGACAACCCTGGTGCAATGGCCCCGCCCAGGTATTCTCCCCTGGAAGAGACACAGTCAAATGTCGTGGCAGTGCCGTAGTCGATTATGATCAGGGCGCTTCCATACATGGCATATGCGGCCAGTGCGTTTACCAGTCTGTCTGCTCCTACCTCATAGGGGTGTGTGCATAGAATGGGCATGCGGACATTGGCGGCGTCTGCCACGATGAGAGGTGCGTCTCCCAGATAACGGCGGGAGAGCCCCTGCCAGCTGTTCAGGGAGGCAGGGACCACGCTTGCCAGCACAGTATGGGCGATCTGGCTGAAAGAAATATTGTGGAGGGCCAGCATCTGGCTCAATTGTGCTGCAAGTTCGTCGCAGGTAATTCCCCTGTTGGTGCGGATGCGCCATTTGCAACTGAGGTCTGCACCATTGAACAGACCTATGACGGTGTGACTGTTGCCTATGTCTGCTGTCAGTAGATACGTTGTCATCGTTCTCAGCCGGAGAATATAAGGTTTGTGTACGAAGCCGTATGAATGGGGAGATGGGCGGCCTGCCCGTATTTGATGGTTCCCCAGTCTGTACGGAAAATTGAACGCGGTACACTTCTCTTGCTTTTTTTACGCCAATATGATTAATGTAGCAAGAGGGCTTGACAAGCTTACTGTAAACAATTATTAAAAGCGGGCTTTGTTTACGGGGCGCCTCGTTCTTTGATCAAAGGCTCAGGGCGAGGTGGACGCCTCTTTTCGTATTTTTTTAGGCGATTTTCAGGCCGAAATAATGTTCAGGAGTACATGAATGCCTACTATCAACCAACTGATTCGAAAGGGAAGGGCCAAAGTAAAGAAAAAGAACAAGGCTCCGGCCCTGGAGGCCTGTCCTCAGCGCAGGGGGGTTTGTACGAGGGTCTACACCACCACACCCAAAAAGCCGAATTCCGCTCTGAGGAAGGTGGCTCGCGTTCGTCTGACCAATGGCATGGAGGTTACTTCCTACATACCCGGCATAGGCCACAACCTTCAGGAGCACTCAGTGGTTTTGATCCGCGGTGGACGTGTGAAGGATCTGCCGGGTGTTCGTTATCATATCATCAGGGGGACACTGGATGCTCTTGGTGTAGAGGACAGGCGCAAGGCAAGGTCCAAATACGGCACAAAGAGGCCAAAGTAGGCGGTTTGTTCATAAAAACATTCTCAGAGCAGGTAGAGGGTTATGCCAAGAAGACGTGAAGTGCCCAAGCGGGCAATAGCAGGCGATCCAAAATATAACAGTGTGCTGGTCTCGAAGTTTGTAAATGGGCTCATGAAGAGCGGCAAAAAGAGTATTGCCCGCAGGATTTTCTATGATGCCATGGATATCGTCGAGTCGAGAACCAAAGAGAATCCATTGAAGGTTTTTGAGCAGGCCATGGAGAACATCAAGCCTGTGGTAGAGGTGCGCTCCAGAAGAGTCGGAGGTGCAACCTATCAGGTGCCTGTGGAGGTGCGGCCTGACCGCAGGAGAGCGCTGGCCATCAGGTGGATGGTAGGCTTCGCCCGTAAGAGAGGTGAAAAAACCATGTCCAAGCGTCTTGCCGGTGAGCTTTTGGATGCTTACCAGCAGAAGGGCGCTGCCTATAAAAAGAAGGAAGATACCCACCGTATGGCCGAGGCGAACAAGGCCTTTGCGCATTACAGGTGGTAGGGGACTGATAGATATTTTTTTTGAGTCTATTCTGACAGGCATGGATGAAAGGGCTGCCTGTCTGCTGGATTTCTGCGGAGGATAACAATGAGCAAGGAAAAGTTTGAGCGTACCAAGCCGCACGTAAATGTAGGGACGATAGGTCACATTGATCATGGCAAGACGACATTGACAGCGGCGATCACCCGGACACTGGCTCAGAAGGGTGTAGCGGATTTCATACCTTTTGACGAGATAGACAAGGCTCCGGAGGAGCGAGAGCGTGGTATTACTATAGCTACAGCTCATGTTGAGTACGAGACCGACAATCGTCACTATGCCCATGTTGATTGTCCGGGGCATGCTGACTACATCAAGAACATGATTACAGGTGCTGCCCAGATGGATGGGGCTATTTTGGTGGTTGGAGCGGATGACGGTCCCATGCCACAGACCCGGGAGCACATACTTCTTGCACGTCAGGTTGGGGTTCCCAGCATAGTGGTATTTTTGAACAAGTGCGACATGGTGGATGATCCTGAGTTGATAGAGTTGGTTGAGCTTGAGCTTCGGGAGCTTTTGAGTGACTATGATTTTCCCGGAGACGATATACCGATCATTCATGGGAGTGCTCTTGAGGCGCTGAATAATCCGGACGATTCTGAGAAGACCAAGTGTATATACGAGCTTCTGGATGCCCTTGATTCTTATATACCGGAGCCCAAGCGAGACATAGACAAGCCTTTTTTGATGCCTATAGAGGATGTATTCAGCATCAGTGGTCGTGGGACGGTGGTAACGGGCAGGGTAGAGCGTGGTCGTATCTGTGTAGGTGACGAGGTTGAGATAGTCGGCATTCGTCCGACTCAGAAGACGGTTTGCACGGGTGTGGAGATGTTCCGCAAGCTTCTTGACGAGGGTCTTGCAGGGGACAATATAGGTGTTCTTCTTCGAGGTACGAAGCGAACTGAGGTAGAGCGCGGTCAAGTAGTCGCCAAGCCTGGTTCCATAACGCCTCACACCAAGTTCAAGGCTGAGGTATATATATTGAGCAAAGAGGAGGGTGGTCGTCACACTCCGTTTTTTGCGGGCTACCGTCCGCAGTTTTATTTCAGGACCACGGATGTTACTGGTATTGTGACTCTTCCCGAGGGAGTAGAGATGGTGATGCCCGGCGACAATGTATCGATAACAGCCGAGCTTATCCAGCCCATAGCCATGGAAGAGGGTCTTCGGTTTGCGGTTCGGGAAGGTGGCCGGACGGTAGGGGCCGGGGTGGTCAGTGAAATCCTGGAATAGGAGTATTTTTCGGCCGACGCCGGATGCATCCATGCTGACAGGCAGAGGAAAAGGATTAAGGACGTAATAATTATGATCCCAACCCAGAGGATAAGAGTTCGACTCAAGGCATATGATCACAAACAGCTGGATCAGTCGGTTGGTGAAATTGTGGACACGGCTAAGAGGACAGGGGCCCGCGTTGCCGGGCCGATCCCGCTTCCCACGTCCATAAACCGCTATACTGTATTGCGTTCACCTCACGTCAACAAGAAGTCCAGGGAGCAGTTCGAGATCCGGACTCATAAGAGGCTGGTAGATATTTTAGAGCCGACTCAGCAGACAATAGATGCTCTCATGAAACTGGAGTTGTCTGCCGGGGTGGACGTTGAGATAAAACTGTAGGATTAGGATAGGAATAGAGGCGATGTCGAATATTTCGGGTATGATGGGCCGAAAAGTAGGAATGACCCAGGTTTTTTCTGATGAGGGTCAGATGGTCCCGGTCACTGTGCTGGAGGTTGGACCCTGTACCGTACTGCAGAAAAAAATAGCGGACCGGGATGGATACAATGCCGTTCAGCTGGGCTTTTGTAAAAGGCCCTGGTCCCGAATCAATCTGCCCCAGCAGGGACATATGAAAAAGGCGGGTCTTGCCAGTGGCTTTCGGCATGTTCGTGAAATACGTGTAGACGATCCGGATGCCTTTGAGGTAGGCCAGGTCATCACATTGAAAGATGTAGAAGTAAGGCAGCTTGTGGATGTGGTGGGCACTACCAAGGGGCGTGGATTTGCAGGGACTGTAAAGCGTCATGGTTTTTCCAGGGGCCCCATGGGGCATGGCTCCAAGCACCACCGTGCTGTAGGGTCAACCGGAATGAGTGCTACTCCATCCAGGGTCATCAAGGGCAAGAAAATGCCCGGAAGGATGGGAGGCGATCGATGCACCATCAAGAATTATCTGGTCATAGACGTTCGCCCGGAGGAAAATATCATACTGGTGAAGGGCGGGGTGCCCGGGGCTGTGAACCAGATGGTTCATGTACGATTCAAATAGAGGAGACAGGGCAACAAATGGCTACCCTGGATGTATATAACGCGCAGAAAGAAAAGGTTGGGGAAATCACGCTGGATGACTCGATTTTTGGAGTGGAGCCCAATGTGGGACTCCTGCATGAGGTGGTAAAATGGCAGCTGGCCAGGAGACGGACTGGCAACGCATGTGCCAAGACCCGTAGCGAAGTCAGCGGAGGCGGAAAGAAACCCTGGCGTCAGAAGGGAACGGGGAGGGCCAGGGCCGGCAGTACAAGGTCGCCTGTTTGGAGACATGGTGGGGCAGCCTTTGGCCCTAAGCCAAGAGACTATGACTACACCCTGCCGAAAAAGGTCAGAAAACTTGGATTGCGTATGGCCTTGAGCGACAAGGTAAAAAATGACCGCCTGGTGATTCTCGATGATTTCGGCATTGACCGGATCAAGACCAGAGATATGGTGGGTCTTCTGAAACGTCTTGATGTCCGGAAGGCGGTAATCGTCACTGATGTACCGGATGAGAAGCTGGAGCTTTCAGCCAGGAATATTCCCCATATCAAAGTCCTTCCCCAGGGTGGGCTTAACGTTTTTGATCTTCTCAAATATGAATATGTCATTATGAAAGAGCCTGTTGTTGAATTGATCGAAGAGAGGCTGCGGTCATGAAATACGATTATGCGGTAATCAAGTCCCCGCGTATTACTGAGAAGGCCACCCTGCAGAAGGAAAAGGCGAATCAGGTGGTTTTCGAAGTCGCAAGGGACGCGAACAAGATAGAAATCAAGAATGCGGTGGAAAGAATCTTCAAGGTGCAGGTGCTGGCCGTCCAGACTGCCAAGGTCAAGGGTAAACCCAAGAGAGTGGGCAGATATATGGGCTACCGGCCTGACACCAAAAAGGCCATAGTAAGGCTGTTTCCTGGAGAAACCATAGAGTTTTTTGAGGGTGTATAATGCCAGTTAAAAATATAAACCGACTTCACCGGGCAGACGGAACATGTCTGTGCTGATTGATCCGGATTTGAGCAGAAAAGAGCCCGAAAAATCTCTGCTCGAGCCACTTAACAGGAGCGGAGGTCGGAATTCATACGGCCGCGTCACGGTCAGGCACAGGGGCGGCGGCCATAAGAGAAAATACAGAAGGATAGATTTCAGGCGTGAAAAGACCGGCGTACCGGCAAAGATAGCCGCCATAGAATATGACCCGAACCGGTCAGCCAGGATTGCTCTGCTCCATTATGCAGACGGTGAAAAACGCTATATCTTGGCTCCGGTTGGCCTGAAACCGGGCGATACCGTTGTGTCGGACGATGTAACAGACATCAAGCCGGGCAACTGTATGCCTCTTAAAAACATTGCTCTTGGAACCCTTGTCCACAACATAGAGATGAGACCCGGCAAGGGCGGTCAGGTTGTGAGGAGTGCCGGAGGTTCTGCCAGGGTGATGGCCAAGGAAGGAAAATATGTTCAGCTCAGGTTGCCCAGCGGGGAAGTTCGCATGTTTCTGAATTCCTGCAGGGCCACTATTGGACAGGTAGGTAATCTGGACCATGAAAATGTCTCTCTCGGCAAGGCAGGCCGGAGCCGCTGGCTGGGCAGAAGGCCAAGGGTCAGGGGGGTTGCCATGAATCCGGTAGACCATCCTATGGGCGGCGGAGAAGGCAAGGCTTCTGGCGGCAGGCATCCATGCAGCCCGTGGGGGTGGCCTACCAAGGGATACCGTACCAGGCGCAAGAAAAACAGTGACGCCTTCATAGTCCGGCGAAGATATAAAAAATAAAGGAAAATTCCAACTTGGGCATATTAAGGGAGTTGTTCAGTGCCAAGATCAATAAAAAAAGGTCC
>DTYO01000027.1 GCA_012961845.1 Thermodesulfobacteriaceae bacterium | reverse complement strand
CCTATATAACCCATATTGCCTGTAATAAGAATTTTCATCATATACCCCTTTTCAGTTAATCAATTTCTGGATCTCACCGCACACGTACCTGGCAAACGGGATACAGCAGGTAAAGCCCGGAGAGACGGCATTCAGTACATGCATGGAGCGGTTGTCTCCTTCCAGGACGAAATCCATTTCCAGTTTCCTGTCTTTGATGTTGACGAGCTGGGCACGTATTCCCGGCCTGCCCCATTTCGTGTAGTCATGGTCCTTGACTCCGCTTGCCAGAAGACCGGCCAGTTCCACCATCCTCCTTCGGGAGTACTTGCGCAGTTCTTCCCATGCCAGCTTCTTGAAGTCAAAGTCGGAAAAAACCATAAGGTTCAGTTCCCGCTTGACGATGTCCACGAATTCAGACCAGCTGAAATTACTGAATCCGCAGTAATGCTCCCGCCAGAATGCAGGGATGGCCGTTGGACCTATCTTGGTCTTTCCATCTGCGGTTACGGTAAAATGGACGCCGAGAAACGGATTTTTCAGGTTTGGAACCGGATATATGTTGGTGTGAATGGAACCGGGCGGTTCGTCTGAATAGAGATAAAGCCCCTTGAACGGAAGTATTCTGTAGGTTTTGGAAAAGCCGAAATCGCCGGCTATCCTGTCTGCATAGAGGCCGGCCGTGTTGACAATGTAGCCTGCCTCATACGAGCCCTCTGATGTGACGATGCCTGTTCCGCTACGGGATATGTACCTGGTTGCATATCTGACATCTACTCCGAGTTCCATGGCGTCCTGCTCCAGGCTTTTTACCACTTCAAGAGGATTTACCGAGCAGGTGGTAGGGGAAAAGAGGGCCTTTTCATGGGTCCTCACTCTTGGTTCTATGGATCTGGCCTCGTCTTCAGTGATCTCTTCCAGCTCGACTTTGTTCAATCTGCCCCTTCGCAACAATTCCTCCAAGGCATCCAGTTCAGTTTCATCTTTCGTGACAACGAGCTTGCCGCAGGCATTGACCGAAATATTTTTCTCACGGCAGTATTCTCTGAGAATTCTGTTGCCGTCCCTGGTGAATCTGGCCTTCAGACTGTCTGCCGTATAATAGAATCCGGCATGGAGGATTCCGCTGTTCCTGCCGCTTGCATGGGAGGCACATTCCTTTTCCTTCTCTATCAATATGACGCTGGAATCGCCAAATTCTCTCTTCAGAGTCAGTGCTATGCTGGTGCCGATTATGCCTGCACCGATTACCAGAAAGTCAGGGTTGTTCACTGTTTTTTTCCTCTAAAGCGGACTGCAGTGCCTTTTTCAGTCCTTCAGCCGTGCCGATGTCCACACAGGATCCATGGGAAAAAGCTTTTCCTGCCACTTTCAGGCCGTGATCAATGGCTTTCTGAATAACACTACTTATGAACAATTCGCCGGTTTCATGTCTGCTGCCGGTTATAGTATCGAGGTCTTTGTTTCTCACCTGTTCATGAAGGAATTCAGTGAACAGAGGAGTCCAGAGGGCGATTATCCAGGTGAAGCGTGATCTGGATGCAGCAGGCTTAATGGTAATATTGGATATCCGGCCGGCGGCATTAAAATCAACCATGTCCCAGCCGGAATCTGCTGTACTGACCGGGAACAGCCCCAGTACAACATCTGCACCAGTCCGGTTGTGTTTTTCTAAGAGTGCTGCATAGGCGTTTCCAGCAGAAAACAGAATGTCCGGGAACCCGAATATTACCGTGGCATCCTTTACGAATGGATATGCCTGGTCAAGCGTATACGGTACACTGTGAGAATCTTCAGTAACCAGATAAGCCAGATCCATGCCGGTTGCTGCACCGGAGTGAAGATACGACGGTATATCCCATTTCCCACGACGTAGAATTATGTATGCCTTGAGTACACCGGCATCCCTCATATGCTCAAGCAGATTCATGCATACAGGTCTGGGGCACAGATCTTGTGCACCGGACGGCTGGAATAGTCCGACCGGATACAGCTCCTTGCTGAAGGGCAGAGGAGAAAGGCGTGATGCTTTTCCGGCCGCTGGGATGAGACCGATTGAATTCCCCAGCTGGATATCCGAATGCTTGTTTTTCATTGCAGCTGTATTCAGCTCAATAGGTCTTGGAAAACGGGCGTATGCTGATATCTGTCACCTCAGCGGTGGATGGCAGGGAAAGAGCGTTTAATACCGTCTCTGCCACGTCCCCGGGTTGGAGCAGGAGCTCAGGACGATAGACTCTTCCCTCGAGATCGAAGATCCTTTTCTGCATTGGGCTTGCCGTGCGCCCTGGGAACACGCTCAGCACTCTTATTCCTTCCTTGTTGACTTCCTGGCGAAAACTTTCAGCAAGGGCGGTGAGAGCATGTTTGGTAGCGGCGTACTGGCTGACACCTGCCGGAGCCCGGAGGCCTGCAGTCGAGTTAATGAAGACCACCTGCCCCATTTGGGATTTTTTCAAAAGGGGCAGCAGAATCTGGGTCAGCAGATACGGACCGCGGACGTTCGTCTTGTACTGAAGGTCAAACAGTTTCACAGGTGCCGAGCCCAGTCTGCCCATGTGAAAGAGGCCGGCGCTGTGTATCAGGATATCGAGGTGATCTATGGATTTGCTGAGGTGTTTTCCGAGTTCTTTGATCTGAGAGTCCCGGGAGATGTCAATCTGATGGCAAGTTGCCTTGGCACCCATCTCCTCCATCACAGTGCCTGCCGCCCGCAGTTTCTCAAGGTCCCTGCCGGCAAGAAAGAGATCACACCCTCTTGATGCCAAGGCGGTTGCCAGGGCCTTTCCGATTCCGCTGCCGGCTCCTGTTACCAACGCCTTCTTGTTAGTGAACCAGTTCATACCGGATAATATACTTCAACTGCGGAAAAAATAATTTTAGGGAACCTCTAAAAATTGCCCTTTTGCTCGAT
>DTYO01000026.1 GCA_012961845.1 Thermodesulfobacteriaceae bacterium | reverse complement strand
ACTGGGCCTCTGAATATGGATTGTCATTACTCACATAGGGCCTGCTGTGGGTTTTGGTAATACCAAGATCATCCAGCAGATTTGCTGCCACCTTCGACTTCATGCTGCTGCTACTTTCAGTTTTTTGTTCAGCTCTCTATCCGCCCTCTCCAGCCAGACAACTTTCTTTGCCAGTGGATTGAGTTCCCTGCGGATTTACATCTGTTCCCAAGGTGCTGCAGATGCAACGCGGCGGACCGAACCCGGATTATTCGGTTCGCGATTTTCCGAAGATGCAAGGCGGAGGGGGCGCAGACGTACTATGGCACTCCAACCAGCTGAAAGTGCTGCAGATCTGGTGAAATCGCGAGCCCCATTGCGGCCTCATATGAAGGTATACTGCCTTGTACTCCGATTGCCCGACAACGGAGCAGATGCTGTACCCGGGAAACAGTGGAGTCAGATCTTCCTGCCCAGTTCCAGTGCATTCGCCGGAACTGCCTGCCCTGAAATCATGTCCACCAATTCACCCTGCCTGGACCTGAACGGGAAAAACACTAGTTCGGCGCGCCTGATTTTCAGCCTGGAGCCAGGCACCATTTCATAGAGCTTCCTCCGTTTTTTCAGGAGATGAGCCAGTATTACCTTCACGGCCTGGGCCGCCTCCCTGACCGGCAGCCGCACAGCCTCCGCCTGTTCATCCCGCCTCAATCTGGCCTCCTCCTGCTGCCCCTCCAGACATGCCAGGCTCATGTTGCCGGAAACCCGCAGAAACACCCTGGGGCTGAGCTTGAAGGCCGGAATGTACAGACATACGGGCTGCTTTTTCCAGGATTCGGGAGGTCTCTGGTATGAAATTATTGCGCTCCTGAAATCCGCCCGGTTCTTGAATGGCAGACCCGACACAGTCAGCATGACCTGCCAGAACGGCAGAAACCGGTCAGCGCCCGCCGGAACTGAATCCGGCCGCAGCACAGTGTAGCGGAATTCCAGGAATCCGGCGCCTTCCGCCCGCCATGCCCGGTAACATCGCCTGCATATGAGGATTACCGCCCCGGCCGATGCAATAAGAGATGCGCTGCATTCAGGGCATACCAGGGAGAGGAACCTGACATTTTCCACAGTGCCGCCTTTTGCAGCCCTGGAAAACAGCCGTCCGGTTTTTTCAGGTATCTCTCGGAGAGTAGATCCGTCCCACAGATCCTGCAGTGAAAACCCGCCCCTGCCGTTTTTTGTCAAACGATACGGGGAATAAAGCAGGTACTGGTTTTCACCAATGAATCTGTGGAAGAGGGGTCTTACCTTTTTCAAATGCTCGATACGCCTTTCAGCCAGTGAAAGCGCTTCATCTGCGGACCTTGCAGGGGAAACAAGGCCGGCGTTGCCGGCCGCCAGACGGAGCCTCCCAACCCCCGGACGTATGCCGAGGCCCGGAAAGAACCTTTCCGCCTTGTGGCATCCGACCGTGGTATCGAGAAAACCACCTTCCACGTTTCCTCCCTCCAGTACCCTGTATTTCAGGCCCCTGAATCTCCAGTAGGGCAGATAGACAACCCCGTCAGGCCGGTCACAGCCCATCCCGTTTCTGGAAAGAATGTATTTCAGCGGCCCACTGACGGTCATGTACAGCCGGGTTCTGCAGAAAGGGCATATCAGCAGCGGATCTCCTGCATCCAGCCGCACATCACCGCCACACTGAGGACATTCTCCGGCGGCGGCACCTGGCAGACTCATGGTGGACATCGCAGGGGGTCTACAGTCCTGCCCCGCAGTGATTACAGAACAGTGCCTCCGACCGGTTGACCACTCCGCATCCATTGCAGATTTTCGGACCTGGATCAGTGCCGGCAGGGACTCCGCATGCAGGGCAGAACTTCGCCTTGGGCCCGAGATTCTTTCCGCATGCTCTGCACTTTCTGAGGACCAGAATCTGATGACCGCAATGGGGACAGAAACGGCAGTTTCCCTCCACGGGCAGGCCGCACTCCGGGCAGAAATCCTCTGCCCTGTGCCCACCGCCTGGACGGCCTCCCGAAAAGGCGCCTCCCAGGATTCCGGGCACCAGCATGCCAAGCCCCATGCCCATGCCCCCGGCTGCCATACTTCCGTCCGCGGTGGAAGCCTTTTCAACGGCCATGGCGGTTTTCATCTGCATCAGCCCTGTGAGATCATCTCCCAGGAGGCCCAGCCTCGCCCTGTCATCTATGGCCTGCTGCACATCCTGAGGAGGTGTTATGGCATTGACATACAGTTCCTTGAGGGCCAGGCCGTAGCATGACAGGTCTTCGGAGAGCTGCTGGCGTAGACCGCTGCCCAGTTCCCGGTAACGGCTCGGCAGGTTGAAGAGCGTATCAAGATTTTCTCCAAGGTAATCATTGAGCCTGGATACGATAACCTCATTTATGTAACCTTCCAAGTCAGCCACGCTGTAAACAGAACTTGTGCCCACCAGTGAATTCACAAACAGGACCGGCTGAATGACCTGGACATTGAAAACACCATGGGCCCTCAGACGAACAAGACTCAATTCACTATCTCTGAAGGCCACGGGATCCCTTGTTCCCCATCTGAGGTTGTTGAACACTTTCAGATTCACGAAATAGACTTCGGCTCTGAACGGACTGGTGAATCCCCACGGTAGAGAAAGGATCTTGGTCAGCAGGGGTACATTCATGGTACTGAGCGTATGACGGCCGGGGCCAAGGGCATCACATGCGGTGCCGTTGGAGTAGAATACTGCTGCCTGACTGTCCCGTACTATAACCTGGGCCCCCATCTTTATTTCGCCTGAACCTCTTTCAGGCAGACGGTGGGAGACCTCGCTGCCATCCTGATCAAACCATTCCAGAACCTCCATGAAAACAATGTTGTCAGTACCCATTCAAACCTCCGAGACCTTGTTTGGGATACCACTAAAAATTGTTCTTTCGCTCCGTAACCATGTTGGATTTAAAAAAATAATCCTCGAAATATCACTAATACATCTGCGGTTGTTTTTCCTGTCCGCCTTATTCTGGGACAAAACCAATAATTTTCAGAGGTACCTATTATTCATTTGTGGGGGCAGCATTTTCCCACAGAATACAGTTGTCAAATCCTTCTTTACTTTACGGTTACTGTAAGGTCTGTCTTGAGCCCATCTCAAAATCATCGTATAAATAGAGAATGATCGATAACCATTATGCCTGCTCCCGTGCAAGACGATTCTCCTGGACGCAGGCTGCCTGCACTGTTGCGGCGGCCATGCTGCTGATATGCACGACATGTATGCAGGCATCAGCCGATCCGCCGGAACTAATAAAGCATTCGCTTGAAGTCCTTAAGGATATCGGAAACATACCTGAGCAGGAAATCCCGGCCGAACTCATGGGAAAATGCATGGGAATCGCAGTATTTCCTTCTGTATACAAGGGCGGTTTCTGGGTAGGAGCCAGTTACGGAAAAGGCCTCATGGTAGTGAGGGATCCCGTGACAGGGAAATGGAACGGGCCTGTATTTCTATCCATCGGCAGCAGCAGCTTCGGTCTGCAGATCGGATTTCAGAAAAGCGAACTGATCCTGGTGATAATGAACCTGCGGGGAGTAAGATCGTTTTTCACCAACAACGTCACCCTGGGCGGAGACATTTCCGTGGCCGCAGGTCCGGTGGGAAGGCATTTGTCGGCATCCACAGACATCACGCTGAACGCCGCTGTCTATTCTTATTCCAAGACCAAGGGGCTGTTCGGAGGGCTGGCCCTCAAGGGCGCCTTCATCAGGCATGACTATGCAGAAGATGAACTGCTCTATGGACGCCCGCTCACCCCCCATGAAATCCTTTCGGGAAGGACCAGATCGGTACCGGACATTGCCAGGAGACTTTTGAACTTCCTGGACAGGAAATACCCGTACCATCCCTGATGCATTGCCGCTCCTTAACCAGACCACCTAACCGGACCACCGGAAACAGACAGAAATCAGCCATGAAGGCAACAATCATATGTGTAACCACTATCTGTGGACGCATTGCTCCGTGCACGATGGGCAGTGCCGTCGACCGCACGCATCTTGAAAACATGCGGATGGACACCGGTGCAAGCCTTCTGGGAGCGCAGTCGCTCAGGGAAGGAGATCCTGAATTCAGGGGTCCGGGGGGGATACTGCCGGAAAAACGCATCAGGGCCGTCATCACCGGATCCGGAGACATACCGGTTCAGAACCGCAGGTTGTTCCGGAAAGGGCCACCTCCTGTGATTTTTACATGCAGGGCCGCTGCATCCAGTCTGCAGAAGGCCATCGGCGCCAGGGGACACGTGGTTGCCGTTCCAGAGACACGCCACGGTCTGTCTGTCCTGTCGGCTCTGCACAGGCTCTCGGAAATGGGTGCAGAAAACATACTCATCGAAGGCGGCTCCACACTCAACTACTCCGCCCTCGCCCAGAAGGCGGCCCACGAGATATGCCTGACGCTTGCGCCTAAAATCTCCGGACACCGCTCAGCTCCATCCCTTGCCGATGGTCTGTCTCCGTTGGGCAGCCCTTTTCTGGACCTGGAACTTTCGCGCTGTAAACAGGCGCCCACAGGAGAACTTTTTCTCTGGTACAGGATACGATACAGGTGACGACCATGGACAGACAGGACCTTGCCATACTCTTTTCCGGGGGCACCGACTCCCTTGCACTCTATGCCCTTGCGTTTCATGGCAGGCATCCGGAAATTTCGAACCCGAGAAACATACACCTTCTCCAGATGCTCAACGGTATGGGCCGCTTTCCGTCCTTTCCGGAAAACCGTTTCAGAACCGCTGAGAAGATCCTAAAGGCCCAGATCCCCGAGACCGACACCATTCCTAAATCCGTGTATGTGGAGCTGGACATGGGAAGGCTGTTCCAGGGCCTGTGGCTGGACAACTTCGAGGAACTCATGCCTGAATACGGCGGCAAGAACCTGGTGTGCGTCGCCTGTAAACTCGCAATGCATGCCAGGGCCATAATCTACTGTGTGGAAAGATATGTTCCGGTACTGCTGGCCGGCTACGCCGCCAAACAGGGATATTTCCCAGAGCAGACCCCTACGTTCATGAAAAAGGTGGCAGAGCTTTCGGCATATTTCGGAATAACCACGAAATTTCCGCTTTTTCATGAATTCGACCACGAAACCGTGACCAGGCATCTCCTGGAAGACTACGGCCTTCCCTCAACCGGAGGCGGCGAGAGGAAATGCCTGTTCTGCCAGACACTGACCACTGCCACCGAGAAGGAAACAGGCGATTATCTGGATGACATGGTCCCCAGGGTGGCCACATATATCGAACACAAGCTTGAAGGATGCATCAAAAAGGCTGCACAGTGTTTTCCGCCTGGAAACATAAAGACCGTACATTGAACGCAAGCTGCATTATCCCGGCAAAAAACCGGGAAGACATGGTAATAGACGCGGTAGAGAGCGTACTCATCCAGACACTGGAGGAGATCGAGATAATAGTGGTCAACGACGGATCCACAGACAATACGGCAGAAAATGTCAGATCTGCATTTCCGCAGGTGAAACTGATCTCCACTCCGGGGATCGGCCCGGGGCCTGCCAGAAATACAGGCGCCAGGGCTGCCTGCGGAGAAATACTGATGTTCCTGGACTCAGATGACATATGGCTGTCCAATCACGCAGAAGCCCTGCTGAAAACTCTGAGGAAAGGTTACCAGGTTGCCTATGGAGTCACATATAATATCAACTGCATGGACGGAAGCCGGTTTCACATCCCCGATCTGGACAACGCAGCTTCAGGAGACTGTTTCTCACAACTGGCCAGGTGGTGTTTCATTGTGCCCTCTTCAATAGCCATAACCAGGAAGGCATTTGAAACCACAGGCGGGTTTGCAGCTGGTTCCATGGGGGAAGACTGGAATTTCTTCATCAGGCTGTCAGACAGATTTCATTTTGGTCTTACCAGGGAAATCATAACAATCCGGAGACTTCACAGGGACAGTCTATGCCACATTCCAGGCAGGACGGATCAATTGAAAAAAGCCGTCACAGCTGTCAGGCAGGCCCTGGAGACCAGTCGCAGAACGTCCCCGGGGGACATTGAAAGATTGATTGCTGTAGAGCGTTTAATCACGGAGGAAGGACATAAATGGCAGACGGTTCAGGACTGGTATACAAGTATGACAAGGCAAGGGCTTCTCTGAAACCGGAGCTTTCCGCATCAATTCACCAGGCCGCTGTTGAAAAAGGCGGGGATGTTCCGGAGCAGATCCCCCGTTTCAGGATAGCCATCTCTGAAGTGGGCATCTCCGACAAGACTTTCTGGATATCTCTGCCTCAGGGCCGGCTTCCTTTCCAGGGATCGGTTTTCATCGATCTCTCTGCAAATTCAAGAGGCATCCACATGTCCAGGATAGAGAAGGCAATCGCCCTCCTGTATCCCAGGAGATTCGAGGACATCCGCTTCTTTGCCCTTGACCTGGCCGGAATGTTGCTGGCAACACAGTCCGCACAGAGGGCGTCGGTACGCATCAGGGGCAGGATACCACTTCTCAGGAAGACTCCGGTGAGCCGGCAGACGTCTGTGGATTCGGCAGACATCAGCACGGAAGTCCAGATCGTACGGCAGGAAAACGGCACCACACCGGTGGAGTCATTAATCGGCGTCAGTCTGTCTCATATCACTGCCTGTCCTTGCACTCAGGTCTACAATCAGGTCCTGACCGAAATCGAGGAGGCCTGTCTTTCTGCCTCACAGTCAGAAATCGAAGGTGAAAACAGGACTATCCCCATGCCCACCCATTCTCAGCGTTCAATCACCGGGCTATCCGTATCAGATCTTGATGGAACAATATCTTTCGACGTCCTTTTTCAGTGCCTGGATGCCGCTCTTCACCTCACACAGGACCTTCTTAAGCGCCCGGATGAAGCTGAGATGGTCCTCAAGGCCCACAGAGCCCCCCAATTTGCGGAAGATGCTGTGAGAGAGACGGCCAGGGCAGCCGGCATCATCCTGGGAGACCGGTTGCCCGGCGATGCAGGAGTGGTTATAGAGTCACTCAGTCTTGAAAGTATTCACTGTCACAATGTCTCATGCAGGCTTGAAACCACCATGGAGACAATTACAGGCGCACTTCAGAGCCAGGAGGATTTAAATGGAAAGTTTTGAATATGAGAACAGAACAAAGATCGTCTTCGGCAGAGGAGAACTGGAAAATACAGGCAGGATCGCAAGGGGCTACGGAACGAGATTCCTGCTGGTGACAGGCCGGAAAAGCGCCAGGGCCACCGGCACCTACGACCGGGTAAGGAACCTGCTGGAGGCAGAAGAGATAAATGTCTTTGACCTGGACAACGTCCAGTCTAATCCGGTTCTTTCCAGAGTGAGAGACGGAATAGAAGCGGTAAAAAAGCACAGGATAGAGGCGGTTCTCGCCCTGGGCGGAGGGAGCGTAATGGATACCGCCAAGGCGGTAGCCGCAGGTTCTGTCCTAGAAAAGGGAGATGTATGGGACTTCTTTACGGGAAAAAGCGAAATCGAAAACGCTCTCCCTGTATTGACTGTGCCCACCATTGCGGCATCCGGTTCCGAGATGAACGGCTTCATGGTCATTACAGATGAAAAGAACCACCATAAACTGGCAGCCGGCTCACCGTCGGTCTATCCCCGGGTCTCCATTCTCGACCCTGTGCTGACCTGTACGGTAGGTCCGGATTACACTGCCTATGGCGGCGTGGACGCAGTCTGTCACCTCCTGGAACCGTATTTCAACGGCTCAGCCCCAAGCACACCGGTTCAGGACAGGATAGCCGAAGGTCTCATAATCAACATCATGGATGCAACAGGCGCCTGCATAAGGAATCCGCATGACTACGAATCTAGGGCAACAATGTTGTGGAGCGCAGCTCTTGCACTATGCGGCCTCACCAAGGCAGGGGTAGGAGATCATTTCTTCCCTGTACACATGATCGAACACTCCATAAGTGCCCTTTTCCCGGTAGCTCACGGTGCAGGCCTTGCAGCGCTGCTTCCGGGTTGGATGACATGGTGGGCCGAAGGCAACAACGACAAGGTCGCACAGCTTGGAGAGAGGATATGGCAAATCAGGGAAAATGATACATCGGATGCGGCCAGAAAGACTGTTCAGGCCTTCAGGACCTGGCTGGCGGAGACAGGTTGCCCTCAAAGGCTTTCCGACATAGGCATAACACCCGGAGAACACAGGAACATTGCAGAAAATGCCATGAAACAGGCAGGCATTTGGAACGTGGCGGATCTTTATTCGGTGGAGACCATCGAAACCATACTGGCATACTGCGTATGATGAACATGTCCAGAGATACCAGAGAGCCGTTCAGGCTTGTCGTTTTTGAACAGAACGGCTCCGGCGACTACAAGATAGCCGGGATCGAAGTTTACAGCCGGGGAATATCCATAGAAAAGGTTTTTGACGTGTCCCAGCCCCTGCCGGACATAATCGATGAACCTGAAGAATATATCACCAGCTCATTTGCCGGGGACATGGTACTGAATTTCCTGAAGCATCCCGATCTGTCGGAATACCTGGTACGGTTGTGCGTCGAGAAAGACATCCCTGTGATCGCCTCCGGCCAGACGATTCCAGGGGCCATATGCCCGTTCACATGCTGCGGCCTGGAAAACAGAAAGGATCTCGGTAAATACGGCGCACAGTTCGGCATGCCTGAATACCGGGTGGTGGTGGACAGGGGAATCATCAAGGAAATTGAGGTGGTCAGAGGAGCCACCTGCGGGGCGACGTGGCAGGTGATCAACAGGATGATCGGGGTGCCTGTTTCAGAAGCTGAAAGCAGGATCGGCAGGGAGATACAGTTCCTGTGCATGAATGACCCATCCGCCTTTGACCCTGTATCAAGTAAAAGCGCCCTTCACTACGCAGGAGAAGTCCACATGGCTGCACTGAGAAAAGCCCTGGATCACTCTAGCTTCGACACCGGCCGACCATGAAGGCCCTCACAGTCATCCGCCTGCTGCAACGGATCACAGCCTCATCTTGATCTCTATGGTAGCTTTTTCCCTCTGGTGCCCCAGCCAGTCCGCGAACACAGTCCTCTGCTTCCATGCCAGCAGCCTGTCTGCAATCGCCTCGCTCTGTTTTGACATGCCTTCAGGATCGGCATCATTTTTCGCCTTGAAGGCAAGAATATAAAATGAAATGCCCGATTCGACCACATCGTCAGGATATATCTTTCCTTCATGAAGAGACATCGCCGCCCGGGCAGCTTCAGGAGGCAGTTTACCACCGGCGTTCCTGTCGGTCCTCTTGAAAAATCCTGTCTCCCTGACCTGAAGCCCGTTCCGCCGTGCAACTACATCCAGGCTCTCTTCCCTGACATCCTCGAGTATCTCTCGGGCCTTTGACCTGCAGATTTCGAAGGCCTGGGCCTTGATGTATTCATTCCTCACCTTGTCTCTCACCTGGTCAAACTCCGGAACATACGGTTCTTTTTCTTCAGACACCTCTGCCACGAGAAATCCCTGCGGGATATGCAGGAGGGAAGTCAGTTCACCTGCTTCAAGGCTGAACAGGGTATCAATAATTTCCCTGCCGGTCCCCAAGAGAGCAGGAGGCTTCTTCCTGGTGAACAAGCCGGTTTCCTGCAGTTTCAATCCGCTGCTTTCTTCAAATGCTTCCAGACTGCCAAGCTGTATGATCTCATCATACGCCTCATCGGCCTTCTGCCTGGCCGCCTTTTCAGCCTTCCTGGCCTTGACCGTTTTGACAATGGCTTCTCTCACCTCTGCCAGAGGTTTCACAGCCGCCTCCCGGATGTCTTCCAGCCTGATGACATGCCATCCAAACTGGGTGCGGACAGGCCGGCTTGTTTCGCCCACCTTCAACTCAAACACTGTCTTTTCGAAGGGTCGAACCATATCCCCCCTGCCGAAAAAGCCGAGATCTCCACCTTTGGGGGCACTGCCCTTGTCTTCTGAAATCTCCCTGGCCAGCCGCTCGAAATCTTCTCCCTGTTCCAGACGTTTGTAAACCTCGTCAGCCCTATTCCTGACCTCAGCAGCCTTGGTCTCATTGGCATCCTGCGGAAGCTTGAGCAGAATATGCCGAGCCCTCCTCTGCTCATCGGATTTGAATTCATCTGGATGTGACTGATAATATGCCTGGACATCCGCATCCGTGGCATTCACGCTGCTCTCGTAATCATCCGGCGAAAAAAGCAGATAGCGAAGTCTGATCTGCGGCTCTGTAAGATAGCGTTCTTTATGAGAATCGTACCATGCAGTCAGTTTTTCCCCAGTTGCATTGACCTCTTCCCTGCAACCGGGGGCATCGATAACCAAATAGGAAAAATTTACT
Source organism: Thermodesulfobacteriaceae bacterium (assembly GCA_012961845.1). Classification (GTDB taxonomy): domain Bacteria; phylum Desulfobacterota; class Dissulfuribacteria; order Dissulfuribacterales; family UBA3076; genus DTYO01. The sequence goes on along the minus strand of DTYO01000026.1, from coordinate 6,043 downwards.
TCTTCGTTCTCAAATGCATAGTGTGCCCTTATCTCCTCATCAGTGACAGCAAGCCCGGCAACCATTATCGTCTGGAGCTTTTCTCTGAGGATCTGCTGCCTCACAGACTCTTCGAATCCGGGGGGGGTGAGGCGTGCACCGGTCAGCGCCCTCTCATACCTGGTCCTGTTGAAGACCCCGTTTTCCTTGAATGCGGGAATATTCATTACAAAACGCTGGACTTCCTGATCTATTACACGGATGCCAATTTCCTCCGCATGCTGTCTTATGAGTACGTCGTCGATCAACGCGTTCAGGACCTGTTTTTTTATATTCATCTGCTCCAGAAGCTGTTCCGGAATCTTCCCGCCGAACATCTGCCTGTAACGCTCCACCGCCTGTCCGTAAGCCTGCCGGTATGATTCGACCAGGATCTTCTCTCCATTTACCTTGGCGATTACATCAAGCCTTTCCGAACGAAACGACCCTATTCCCCAGAAAACAAATACTATGACTATGGCGCCAAGGATAAACTTGATCATCCATGAATGTGCCTTGGTCCTTATAAAATCGAGCATATGTCCATTACTCCTTGAAATAGTAACTGTCTGTCCGGATGGGAATCAGAGGGAAAACCCCGAAGCCCTGCGGGAACATGGAAGACGGGCATTCCGCCCATGAAATGCGTGACCGACGGCAACCCAGTCAGCCGGAATCTAAATCCTGTATTCCTCCACGATCTCCTGCCCTACCGACATGGTCTCTATTATCACATCCTCCTCGGACTTGAAACCAGAAAATCGGACTCTGCCGGGTTCTTCCTTCAATCTGGCATACCTGCAGAGAATTCCTGCGGCAAGATTCATCGCTTCCAAAGGTTTGGATACATATCGCCAGAGCACGGAAGGACCAGGCCCTCCGTCAAGCTCGAGCACCCGGTCATTTTCCCTCCACATGGACAGTATCCTGGTATTCTCCCGCTGATTCCTTCCCACCACCAGCCAGGAATTGTCAGGCAGTATAAAATGCCTGCCAACCCGGGCCAGGACACAGTCCCCGGCATCCATGGCCGGATACAGGCGGAACAGCCTTTTCAACCTCCTGGAAATAATCGGGTCGGCCAGTACACACCCACCGGCAGGTGCAGGATAGCCTTCTATGCCGTACCTTTCGGCAAGGGCAATCTGTTCCTTGCGCCCTCTACCGGCTATTGACAACAGCCTGCGCCTGTCTATCAGCCCGGCTCGTTCCGCGTCCGTGGCACTGAAGTGCAGGGCTGAAAGTGGCCTCACGAGCAGGCCGTTGGCTCCGCTGTCTCTCTCAATAACACCGAGTGCATCCCGGCGCTGGGACATGGGTCTCTGCCCCAGAACCTCTCCTGTGGCAATGAACGATGCTCCGAATCTGTTCAGCAGCCGGACTGCATTCCTTATCATCAAAATCTTGCAGTCAATACAGGGATTCATGTACTTTCCATACCCGTGAGGTGGTTTTTTGAGCATTTTGAGATACTCATCCGAAATATCAACGACTTCCAGTGTTATGCCGTATTTTTCAAAAACCGCCCGCACATGGTTTCCCTCCCTGCCTTTCAGACTGCCGCCGAAAAAAGGCGTGATGAACTGCACCGCGGTGACACGCACACCCTGTTCCTGAATCACCCTGCACGCCAGGATACTGTCAAGACCTCCGGAATAGAGTACAAGACAGGCCTTGTTGTCAGTGATTACCGGTTTTATTCCTGTAGCCTCGAGCATGAGTTTCCTTATGTCGTCTGATCTCTTTCGGCAGACTCCGACCGGAGAACAGCTCCCTTGCATAAACCATGGCAGCATCCCGGTCCCCGCCCAGCATCCTGGCAAGCTCTTCCATCTTCTCGGTCCCCTCGAGCTGCCTTATTCCGGTGACTGTCCTGCCTCTCCGGACCTTTTTCCGTACCAGCAGATGGCAATCCGCCCTGGCCGCTATCTGAGGGAAATGTGTAACGGCTATTACCTGGCCGTGAGAAGAAAGCGAACCAAGCTTCTCACCCACCATTGCGGCCGCCTCACCCCCTATTCCGGCATCTATCTCATCAAAAACTATCGTCTCGGTGCCGCTCCTGCCGGCAAAACATGCTCTCAGGGCCAGCATGACTCTCGACAGCTCCCCGCCTGATGCGATGGAGGCAAGTGGCCTCAGCGGCTCACCTACATTGGGCCTGAAGAGGAATTTCACCTGGTCGAAACCATATTCACCGATATGACTGACCTCAGGATTATCAGGTCTTTCCACTTCCACCGCAAAATCTGCTTTCTCCAGTTTGAGCGGCGCCAGCTGCTCCTTGACGGCATCTGCCAGCTCTGCCGCAGCACGCCTGCGCCGCTCAGAAAGCCGTCCGGCCAGATCCAGAAGCAGGTTCTCCTCTTCTTCCAGTTCCCGCTTCAGTTCTCCCATTCTGCCTGTCAGGTTATCCAGACCGGCAATCTTTCCTTCTATTTCGTCCCTGTAGGCCAGGACATCCCTGATACCCGGTCCGAATCTGCGTTTGAGGCTCCTGATCTGAAACAATCGCTCTTCCGTCTTTTCAAGCAGCGAAAGGTCCGAGGGCAGCCTGTGCAGGTAGTCACGGATACTGAATGCCGATTCCTCCAGCTGATAGGCAGCTGATTCAAGTTCTCTCAGAATGTCACCCAGATCACCGTCGAGATCCGCCATACGTTCAAGCTCACTGCGACATTCGGAAAGCTGCTCCTGGACAGAACCTCTTTTGGAATAGAGCCTCCGGTAACATGCCTCGCCAAGCTCCCGCAGGGCTTCTGACGCCTTGAGGACCTTCAACTCCCGGCCGAGTCTTTCATCTTCGCCCGGTTCAGGCGCCACCGAATCTATTGCAGAAGCCTCTCTTTCCAGCCTTTCTCTTTCTTCTTCAGCAGACTGTTTCCGTGTGATCAAATCCTCCAGAGCCGCTCCGAGACCCCTGACCCGGGCAAACAGGCTTCCAAATTCAGCCGTCTCTTTCTCCAGGCCCGCGTATCGATCCAGCCAATGCCTGTGACTGCTCTGCCGAAGCAGTTCCTGGTATGAGTGCTGGCCTGCCATGCTCACCAGACGGGAAGTAATCTGTTTCAGATCCTGAAGGGTGACTATTGCTCCGTTGACATAAATCCGCCCCCTGGCAGATACCGGGATGATCCTCCTTATCACCAGTTCATCGTCACACTGTATACCCATGCTGTCGAGCCTCTCCCTGACATCCGGCCCTACAGCGAAAACCGCCTGCACCGTGGCCTGCTCCTCACCAGACCTTATCTGCCGGGAATCAGCTCTGGCCCCCAGAACAAGTTTCAGCGCCTGGACAACAAGGGATTTACCTGCACCTGTCTCCCCCGTCAGCACGGTCAATCCCCCTGCTAGGGTGACAAAGGCTTTTTTCACCAGCACGAAGTTCTCGATTCCAAGTTCTAAAAGCATGTGCTCATGATATAAAAGTACAGGCTCCCCGGAGACCGGACTCCGGGAGTCAGGCCTCCTGTATTTTTCTCCTGTTCTGGTATATAATCAGAAACCAGCAGACTGTCGTAGATGCATGGACTGCAGGTTACCTCTCAAAATCAGGATTTTTGTTCCAAAACAAGGCGGACAGGGAAAATAACCACAGACATATCAGTGATATTTTGAGGATTATTTTTTGGTCCAACATGGTTGTGGTGCAAAAGAACAATTTTTTTCAGGTGCCCTGCAATCACACGATCTGTCCTTTTTACCTCAAGACGCAGTGGCTAACAACCTCCAGGAGCAATTACCATCATGTTCAGCTTCTACAGAATTGCAGAAAGACGAATCCAGGAGGCCATCCAGAACGGCGATCTGGACGATCTCCCGGGCCAGGGCAAACCGCTTGTATTCGAAGATGATTCGTTCGTCCCGCCTGACTTGAGAATGGCATACAAAATACTTAAAAACAGCGGTTTCCTTCCTCCTGAGCTCCGTGCGGAAAAGGAAATTAAGAACGCACTGGATCTGCTCGAAAGCCTAGATGATGAAAAGGAACGTTACCGTCAGGCACAAAAGCTCAACCTGCTCATCACCAAGGCAAACATATCTAGGCAGAGGCCTATCAACCTGGAGAAAAACCAGGTTTACTACAGAAAGATAGTGGAGAGGGTATCCGTGAAGAAAAAGAGATGAGACCGGCCCCCCCAGCATCCATGTGACCTCAGCAGAGGAATCCGAGGTTTTCGGCCTAACGGACGGTCTTTCTTCTCCGCTCGGCAGCCCTCTGTGCCCCTTCCTGGAAGCGTCTTTTTTCTTCAGGCGTTTCAGGTGTTATCCCAGGTGCCTCCACAGGTCTCCCCAAGGCATTCAGTGCTACGAATGTCAGATAGGCAGATGAAGTATGTCTGACACGGCCCGTCATTAGGTCCTCCGCCTCTACCTTGACTCCTATCTCCATTGACGTCTTCCCCACCCAGTTGAGACTTGCCTTCAGGGTTACAAGATCACCCAGGTATACAGGATAGAGAAAATCCATTCTATCCATGGAAACAGTTACACAGTTCCGGCGGCAGTGACGAAAAGCCACCACGGATGCCGCATTGTCCACCAGCTTCATTATAGTGCCGCCGTGGACATTTCCCGCAGGATTGGTATCCTCTGGAAGCATGACCTGGGCAAGCACCACCTGAGATTCGGATACTGTTTTGTGTGCAGCTTTTTTCTCTGTCATGATTTCCTCCTGCTCAAACCCTTCCAGCGGTCCAGAAAAACCGGTGTCTCTATGGATATCTCCTCCCCTGCATCCCTGCACCCTTCCACCAGGAACATCCTGGCAGGCTCCCCATGGGTCGGATGAATCATCCTGAGCCTCTTGGGCTCCAGCCTGTTCAGGTGCATCCTGGCCAGCGCCGACGCGGCCCTCTCGGCAGAATAAATCAGGCTCACCCTGCCGCCGGGATGAAGAAGATACCTGGCTGCTGACAGTATTCTGCTCATGTCCGTAAAAATCTCGTGCCTTGCAACAGCCTCCTGAGAATTGATACACAGCCTGCCGGCATCCGGATTCCTGAAAGGCGGATTTGAAACCACATGATCAAAACTCCCTGCCCTAAAAAAATCCCTTATCCTGTCGATATTTCCCTCAAGGATATCAATTTGTTCCTCTAGTCCGTTCAACCTTACATTTTCCCTTGCAATTTCAGCAAGCCGGGCCTGAATCTCGATACCTGTCACCCGTATGGAAGGATGACGGGCGGCGATAATCATGGCGATTATACCGCAGCCGGTGCCTAGCTCCATTACCATGTCGCGTCTCCGGAATCGCGCAAAATCGGCAAGGAGCAGCGCATCAACTGAAAAACGGTAACCCCGCCGGGGCTGTATGACAGTAAAACCGAAACTCTCCAGCCTGTCCAAAGTGACTTCTTCAGGACTGCGGACATGAAAATCAGGAGACAGTCCGGTATTCATGTAAAACCTGTTCAGATTCCATATTAGATCTCAATATATCATTATACGCTCGAAGCAGACCCGGGTACTCTCTGCTCCATACATTCCCGCAACTTGCCCTGTAATCCGGCTGAGAGGGACCGCTTCCATGATTCAGGGAACTGTACACAGGAATTTTGATACCTGTACTCAACTTTCGGACTTGTACCAGCTGTCATCTGACCTGTTGAATCGTTTGCCAGAGTGGAGTGGCCGGGTGCAGTAAATGGATGATGGATTTCACAACCATGTCTGTTACCAGGCTGCATAGTTCTTTACTCCACCAGACTGTCTGTTTCAAAGTATCTGCCAACATAGCCTGAATGCGTCTTAACACCTCTATAAAAGTCAAATCTTCCAACTCTTCACAGCACCTGTGGAAGAGAAGACCAAGAGTTCTTGGATCGTCATGTCGTCTCTTGAGAAGCGTAAGGAAAACATGTCTCATCATCACTATGGTTGTGTGTGCTATAATACTGTCAAAGTCCCTTGCATGGATACCGTTTTCCAGGTTTAGATGCTGCTTGGTTACCTTGAAAAACACCTCGATGTCCCATCTTTTACCATAGAGTTCGACTATTTTCTGATCAGCCAGCTT
>DTYO01000025.1 GCA_012961845.1 Thermodesulfobacteriaceae bacterium | reverse complement strand
TCTGATACCGGCCGGGACCGGAAGGGTGTTTTATGAAGAAAAAGAAAAAAGGAGAGCGGCTGCTGCATCATAGATGAACATATCATGAGGGTTGAAGTCAGGCACAGCGCCTTTAACCCGGTTTGTTCGCATCAGGCAAGAACCAAACAAGCAGCAATTTATTTATGTTCTTGAATACGAGGAGAAACCTATCATAACAATACCGGATCAGGTGAAGCCTGTGTACAGGCGACTCGAAAAGAAATATTCTCTGGAATTTGAATCTCTAACAGTCAGAAGCAGACAGTTTCATTTCCTCTATCTCCAGGATATTGAGCCCCTGATAGCAGGCAGAGATATCTTTGCAAATACCCTTGATTTTCCATTCTGGGTGAAGATATGGGAAGCAGCGGTGGTCCTGGCCGATTTCATGGCTGGACTGCCTCAGGAGCCGGGTGAAAAGGTTCTGGAGATAGGTGCCGGCCTGGGAGTGGCGGGGATTGTCGCCTCATCCTTTGGACACTCGTTAACCATTACAGATTACCAGGATGAAATACTGGATTTTGTACGGGTCTCAGCGGCTGTCAATGGCTGCGAACGGATCGATTCCGCAAAACTGGACTGGCTGGATCCGACAGATATCGGTCGATTTCACACAATTATCGGAGCAGAGGTGCTGTTTCATCCCAAGTTTTTCGAGCCGTTGCTGAACGTGTTCAGGAAGTGTCTGGCTCCAGGAGGAAGGATATTTCTGGCCCACGATGCCCGCAGAAAAAGCCTGGCGGGTTTTCTGCCTCTCTGCGAGAAGGAATATCAGATAGGTATGCAGAAAAAGAGATTCAGGTCAGACTCCGAATCACTCGATATTCTGCTTACCCGTCTGGTTCCCAGAGAAGAATAGTCTGTACCATCTTCTGCCTCCCCCGCAACACCGCATTCTGTGAGGGTTGTGCAAATCATTAAATATCCTCGTTGACAAGTGGTCAGGTTGAGTTATCGTTTGTGCCCGGGCAGCTCTATATGGGTACAACTGCCGGATCCGCATGAATGCTGTCTTACGGTTGGTTTGTCTCCGCTGTCTGAAGAGCTGTTGCCGGAAGAGGTTTTGATTCTTCCCCCATTGGCTATATTGGGGGCACTCAGGAACCTTTCTACTTCAGGGCTCTGGCACTTGGGACAGTGAATGGAATCTATTTCTTCCCGGTTCATGATCAGTAACTCAAATATGTATTCACAGCTTTCACATCTGAATTCGTGGATGGGCATGGTGACTTACTCCTCTGCCAAAAAAGGGGCTCTCGGTTTCCTGAAAGCCCCTGGTTCTGTCTGCTCTGACTGGGTGTAGGATTTCTTAGAAAAATACCTCGAAAGTCAGATAAAAATTGTCCATATCTGATACAGGGGTGAATGCCTGGGCGTACATGGGATTGTTCAGGTCATCCACATCCCTGGGATGGCCGAGCCAGTTGCCGCTTCCTGTATAGTCAAACCAGTAATGCTGGTAGCCGAACCTCATGAATGCATTCGCATACCTGGAGATGGGGGTCTCGGGAAGGGTCCATACCCAGTAAGCCTCTGCAACATGTCCCCTTGTGGAGAGCTTGTTCATGTAGAGGTCGTCTGTGGCTATCAGGAACGGAAGCCAATACTCTGAACCGTAATTGTATTCGATACCGAATTTGCTGTTGAGAAATTCTACGGGAATGCGGCCGCCTACATAAACAGACCATCCTGTCTTGGCACTAACTTTTTCTCCGGGATCCGTAAGGAGGCCGACGCCCTCAAACGGATCATCCCAAGGGGCCTGGCCTAAACCGGGAATTACGCCCTGGCTGGTTCTCTTCGGATCGGTGATGCTCATTCCCACTGAGGCGAAACAGTCGACATCAAAGAGTTTTTTCTGCACCACTCCACCCAGTTCCCAGATGTTTCCCAAGTTGGTGGTAGCCGTAGTAAAGGCCGGATATACCCCGAAGGGGACCTCAGGATTGGCCAGGTACATCTGTCCTTCAGGGAAATCAAAGAGATTCTCCGCCCTGAAGGCCTGGAATATCACCAGGAGGTCATCGTCAGGGTTGTCAATAACATCCCATGCAATTCCATAAAAATCTGTGTCGTCGATTTTTGGTTTGGGAGCGCCGTCACCCTTGAATCCGGATTCGAAGCCTCTGCCGTAACAGAAGCGGATCCGGCCGGTATTCTCAAACAGTTCATACTGATAACCTATGGTGGCCCCGTCAAACGGCAGATCTATGTTTGCCCCGAATGGTGTGGCATCGCGCTTGTCCAGACCTTCCCTGAACTGCTGAGGCACTGAATGGGTTGTTGGGCGGCGTCCTACAGAAAACCACATAGGAAGACCGCCGATATTTGTCCAGTTGACGTATGCTCTGTCCACATAGAGGGCGCCGTCATTTGGTCTAACCCCCTGAGTCATGTTGTTGTTAAAGTAATTGTTTGGGAACATGCCGTTACCGGTGTTGGTGTAGTCTGATACATTTCCCCAGAGTTTGTACCAGGCTATACGGCCCTTGAATACGAGGTTTTCAGAAGGTCTGACCTTTACATTGAGGCGCAGGCGGTTGGTATACGCAGTATCATTGTACTGACTGCCCTTTGATTCAGGGAAATATCCCGCTTGCTGCAGCATGGCGGAGGCCATATTGGGCGGGGCCATCTGCATCTTCCTCATCAGAGCGGGGAGTTGTTTGACATCTCCGCCTGTGAAATCTCTCATGGCCGCCAGCACGGTGGATGATTTCCAGTACTTGGTATGCCGGGCCCTGTTATAATCAAGCCTGAAACGGTAATCACCCCAAGCGCTAAAACGTGATATGCCGTCTGTGGTCATCTCCTCTACTTTGTCCGTGACGTCTTCTACGGCTTCTACCTGATCTTCCTGCCTGGACTGAACTTCCTGGAGCTGCTGCCTTACATTGTTCAGCTCTCTGCTGAGTTCTTCTATCTTCTGCAGAAGTTCATCTGCAGAAGGGGCGTAACCTCCTGCCAGGACAGAGGATGGAAGAATCAGCACCAATACCAAGATTCCCAACCACAACAGTCTCATCATGTACCTCCTCAGGCTTTTTTTATGCCTCGTGTATTATATGACAAACCTTTTTTACTGTAAAGCAACCTGGCTCCGACGACAAAAAAATCCTGAACACATGAAGTTT
>DTYO01000024.1 GCA_012961845.1 Thermodesulfobacteriaceae bacterium | reverse complement strand
GGCCGGCGGCCAGGCCAGAGAAGACCAGGAAAGTGCGCCAGCGACCGTGCCAGGCCTCGACGATTGACGTAGGACAGATCAAATGCAAGATCAGCGGATGCGATAGTGTCATTTTCCTACGAGACCAAAGCAGATGCGCCTCCAAACTGCGCCACGCCCCGACTCCGCGGTTCTGTTTACCACAGGAACGTGAGACCTTCAACTGAAATCGTAAGTATAGTATGCGCAGCTCATTGTTTTACCTGGTTCAGCACTTCCACTGCCGAACAAAATAATTTTTGAGATAATTTCATGGAATTATCTACTTAAGGCCATATTTTCCGATTTATCCAGAAGGTGCCTTGAAAAGTGCCGGAAATGTTCGGCAGTTGAAGCAGCAAGAGGTTCGCAGTTTCGCTGAATCCGACGCGTTATCAAAGTGTTGGAATGCCTGAGTATGTCTGCGCCCCTGATGCCCTGCATCTTCAGGAAACTTGCGATCTGTATAATCCGGGTTTAAATGAATCGGTTGCTGTCAGTGGCTACAAAGTTTATAAGGAAACCCCATGGCTAGACGAGTCAGAAAAAAACGCAGAAAAAATATCAAAAGGGGATACGGTGTCCTGCTGGGTATCATACTGGGGGCGGGTTCCGTGGTATCCCTGACAGTAATTGGAATGATGGTGTTTTATATGCTGCTGGGGCTGCCCGAGATTTCCGGCCTTGCCTCATATAACCCTCCCATGGTGACTACTGTACTGGATTCAGACGGTAATGTCCTTGCTTATTGGTACAAAGAGAAGAGATGGCCGGTTCCCATGTCGGAAATACCGGAACAGCTTGTACAGGCATTCCTGGCTGCTGAAGATGCCAGATTCTATGAACACCGCGGTATAGATTTCATAGGTGTGCTGAGGGCCGTTCTCAAAAATGTCGAGGCTAGGGAAATAGTCCAAGGAGCAAGCACCATCACCCAGCAGGTGACACGTTCACTGCTGCTTAGCAGAGAAAGGACCTGGATCCGCAAGGTCAAGGAGGCCATCTTGGCGTGGCAGATAGATGCAACCCTCACCAAGGACGAGATCCTCATCATATACTTGAACCAGATATATCTAGGGCAGGGGGCTTACGGAGTCGAAGCTGCTGCCAGGACTTATTTTTCCAAGCATGTTAGAGAGCTGAGTCTCGCTGAGTGTGCGCTGCTGGCTGGTCTTCCTCAGGCGCCGAGCAGGTATAATCCTGCAAGACATATGGAAAAGGCCGTGAAGCGTCAGCACTATGTCCTGCGCCGGATGATGGAAGAAGGATATATAACGCGGGACGACATGGAAGACGCCATGCAAAGTGGTGTCGAAATTCGACAGGAAGCCATCAGCCTTCCTCCAGGGGCAGATTTTTTTCTGAGCGAGGTCAGGAAAGAGCTTGAACGGAGATATGGAAGGAACCGGCTCCTGACAGCGGGCATGACAGTCGTGACCACACTTAAGAGTGACTGGCAGAAGAGAGCCGACCAGGTTGTCAGAAACGGCATGAGGGCCCTTGTCAGGAGACATCCGGATGATCAGGATTTGAGTACATTTCTGCAGGCTGCGCTGCTGTCGGTGGATGCCGCTACAGGATCGGTCAGGGCGATGTGGGGAGGCAGTGACTTCAAGAAATCCCAGTTCAATCTTGCAACACAGGCAATGATGCAGCCCGGTTCGGCATTCAAACCTGTAGTCTATGCGGCGGCACTGGCAGAAGGGGTGGTGCGACCGAACACGGTGATAATAGACGAACCCGTATCCCTGCCGGGGGCTGAACCTGGAAATCCATGGGAGCCTGAGAATTTTGACAAGACATACATGGGACCTGTTACTGTCAGGACCGGAATCACCTATTCAAGAAACATCATTTCAGTAAAACTGGCAAAAATGGTTGGGCTGGATTCCATAAGATCTCTTGCCAGAAAGATGGGCATAGAAGTTACCTTGGCAGAAAATCTGTCCATAGCCCTGGGTTCTTCTGCAGTACCGTTGATTCAGATGGTCAGGGCCTACACCGTATTTCCGAATTTGGGCATGAGCATGAAGCCTCAGTTTGTCGAGGAGGTAAGGGATCGCAAAGGGAGGGTGCTGGAACATCTCGAACCTGTTTCACAGGAAGTGATCGATACGCTGACCGCTTTTCAGATGCTCCATCTATTGAGGGGGGTCGTGGAAAATGGCACCGGCCGGTGTGCAAGGTCTCTGGGCATACCGGCAGCCGGCAAAACCGGAACCACGGATGACTGCAGAGATGCATGGTTCATGGGTTTTACCCCGGAAATTGTTACAGGCGTCTGGGTAGGTAGGCAGGATAAAAAAACGCTTGGCCAAAAGGAGACCGGTGGTCGTGTGGCCTGCCCGATATGGACTTCATTTATGTCGGTTGTCGTCAGAGAGGCAAAAAAAAAGCTTTTTGATTTGCCGGAAGGGGTTGCACTGACACCGGTTGACATTGATACCGGAGAGATCGTCATTCCGGAACAGAGCCGGGGGAAAAGCGTTATATGGGAAGCCATGCGGGAAGATTCTCTCCCGGCCCTGGATCCGTCTCCGGTTTTGTCAAACAGGCCTTACTGGCTGAGAAGGCTCAATAATTTTCTTTTTAATCGAGGTCCTTAGGCTGTTTCCGAGGGATATTGGAAAAATCATCATAGTGTACATACAGGACCTTGAAATGTTTTTCTAGGTCTGCAACCAGCAGGTTGAGTTTGTCCTCAGGCATGTTCTTTATCCTGATATAGACTTCGCGTCTACCTGCCGAAACATGTTCGGTACTGCTGAGTACGCTGACGACTCTTGCGTCATGGTTTGCAAGAATGATATTGAGAAGCTGATTCAGATATCCGGGATGATATTCGAGTTCACAGGCAATTTGGATGGGGCTTCGATACACACCGGACATGCTTATCATGGTCTTGAATACATCCGTCTGTGTAATCATGCCTACAACCTGCTGGTTATCATTGATCACCGGGAGTCCTGAGATCCGGTTTTCCAGCATTATTACGGCAGCGCGTTCAACAGAATCATTCTCCCTGAGGGTAATGGGGTTGGGAGTCATGATGTCCTTGACTTTGATCTCAGAAAGAAGGTAATAGAGCTCATGTACATCCAGGGAAGTGGCCTTGGAAGGCGCTGCTTCCTTGACGTCTCTGTCGCTGACGATACCGACGATGCGGTTTTGTTTTACTACCGGGATACGCCTGATGCGGTGTTCCTTCATGAGCTGGATCGCCTTCATGATTGATGTGTTTTCGTCTATTAGTATTGGATCTCCCGCCATCCATTGTTTAACTAGCATGTCCTGCCCTCCTGAGACAAACAGTTATTTTCGTATTGATCAGAATTAACTTATAGTAAAGATGGTAGAATTGTGAATGCAGTTCATTATGTTCTATTCGGAACCGGAAGTTTATCTTATAAGATTGCTTTTCTCTGTCAAGTGATAGTAATATTTAAGTCACAATAAAATAAACGTCTCAGGACAAGGAAATAGAAATCCTGCTCAGCAGGCTGTATGAGGTTTGAACCCACATGATTTGCTTCGAAAGCCGAATGACAGATAATAAACCTAAATTTCAGTATGATAGAAGCTTAACTGCATCTTTGGCAGACCTGCGAATCGAATAACCCGGGATTAAGTTCAGAGGTCGTATTGTGACCGTTGAGTTCAAATCCCTGTTGCGTGCGCCGTATATCTGAGGATAATGAATCAGGCCAGGCCTTCCAAAAAGAATATTCCGAGTCTTGCCGTAATTGGTCCCGGGGCGTTGGGCTGCCTTCTGGCCTCCAATCTTTCCATCCATGGCTTCCCTGTTGTTCTTGTTGACTACAGGTCTGAAAGAGCGAAAAGGCTCAGCAGAACCGGGATAACTGTGTTACGTGATAAAGACGGCATAACGGCATTTCCCCCGGTCAGTGCTTCTTCAGAGTCTGTAGGGCCTCAGGACTGGATAATAGTTCTTGTGAAGGCTACCAGGACCTATGATATTCTCGATAGTCTTAAACATATGGTACAACCGGAGACTATTGTTCTGTCACTTCAGAACGGCATCGGGCATGAAGACATCCTTTCGAGGGCGGTCAGAAAAGAGAATATAGCGATTGGGGTCACGTCTCAGGGAGCAACGCTCCTTGAGGAAGGAAAAATCATCCATGCTGGGAAGGGCCTGACGAGAATCGGACCAGCGGTCAGAAGAGAGTCATGTGCCAGGCGGCTTGTTCTGCTGGCTGAGATTTTTTCAAGGGTGGGGTGGCCTGCGTCTGTGGTCAGTGATATTCGGCCGGATGTATGGAAAAAACTCATCATCAATTCAGGTATCAACGCACTTTCTGCCTTAAGCGGTGTTTCCAACGGTGAACTGCTGGTTTATGAAGAGTCCAGGAAGTTGATGGAGATGGCCGTTTCAGAAGTGTGGCATCTTTCAAGAAGAAAAGGCATTGACCTTGGACTTTCGCTGGATGAAGCCGTGGAAAAAGTGTTTGAAGTGTGCAGAGCAACGTCAGACAACAGGTCATCCATGCTGCAGGACAGGATCAAGCGGAAAACGACTGAAATCGAATATATAAACGGAGCCGTATGTTCTATGGCCGGAAAGTATCAGATGGCTGCACCGGTAAATGAGTTGCTGACCCTCCTTGTGAATTTGAACACCAGGCTGGGGTGGAAATATCCCGATCTTGCCAGTGCTTCCACGAATGTCTAAGATTCATCCATCCGGACAAAAAACATTGACACTCCGCTGATTAATGAATATTTTTAGTTCACTGATAGGTTGTAGGCGAGTTGGTGTTGAACCTGCCGGATCGGCCTGATCCTGGGCCGTGCGGATTTCACAAAGCTGATCTGACATAATCCAAGATATTAGGTACTGATTCTTCAAGAGTACCACTCTGCAACTTCTTGAAAACTGAGTATTTCCCTGTCGGTATCCTTATAGTGATTAGTGTTGCCGTGTGAGAAATGATGCGCCAGGGTATTCATGTTTTTATGATTATTTGACGATCTGTCTAATACATATTCAGGATGTGCCCTGGTGCGGCACCAGCCGTTAGTAATCCAGCTTTACCTCACAAAAAGCGTACAGTTTTTTTGTTTGTCCGGCAGTCTACTGCTTTTGTATTAATTAATTTCAAATTTATTCTATATGGAGACTTCCTGAGACATTGGTTTGAGGAGGTCGGCACAGGAATACACATGCCTGCAAGAAACAACCAGCGAACCAAAGATTCCTTTGTAAATAAATCTAAATCCGTAAAGACCAAGATGATCAATTTGAAAGATCTCAAGACCAAGAATGTAACTGAGCTGTATTCTATTGCGAAGTCACTGAATATTGATGTTCCCAGCGGAATCCTGAAACAGGATATTATCTTCAAGATACTCAAGAGCCAGACCGAGCATAACGGCCTGGTCTATGGAGAAGGTGTTCTTGAAATACTCCAAGATGGTTTCGGATTTCTGCGCAGTCCGGATTACAATTATATGCCGGGACCGGACGATATATACGTGTCCCCATCGCAGATAAGGCGGTTTGCCCTCAAGACCGGGGATACCGTGTCCGGCCAGATCCGGCCCCCTAAGGAAGGAGAACGGTATTTTGCCCTTCTTAAGGTGGAATCTCTCAATTCTGATCCACCAGAGGCTTCCAGAGATAAAATAGCGTTTGACAACCTCACTCCTCTCCATCCAAATGAAAAATTCAGGCTTGAAACGGAGCCGGACAATTATTCAGCTCGTATAATCGATCTCCTGGCCCCGATCGGAAAAGGTCAGAGAGGGCTTATCGTTGCACCTCCTCGTACGGGCAAGACAGTGCTGTTGCAGAATCTTGCCAACAGTCTTTCAAGGAACCACTCGGAAGTTGTCCTGATCGTGCTTCTAATAGATGAAAGGCCGGAAGAGGTTACCGACATGAAGCGGTCTGTCAATGCGGAAGTCATCAGTTCCACTTTTGATGAACCGGCGGAGAGGCATGTGCAGGTCTCTGAGATGGTGATAGAGAAGGCCAAGCGTCTGGTGGAACATAAGCAGGATGTAGTCATATTGCTTGACAGTATCACCCGTCTGGCCAGAGCGTACAATACTGTTGTGCCTTCCAGTGGCAAAATCCTCTCCGGCGGTGTGGATTCAAATGCCCTTCACAGGCCTAAGCGCTTTTTCGGTGCTGCCAGAAACATAGAAGAAGGCGGCAGCCTTACAATCCTTGCCACTGCCCTGGTGGATACCGGCAGCAGGATGGATGAGGTCATATTTGAAGAATTCAAGGGTACCGGAAATATGGAGATTCACCTGGACCGCAAGATGGCGGACAGGAGAATTTATCCATCCATAGATATCAATCATTCCGGTACAAGGAAAGAAGATCTTCTTCTGCCTCCTGATGTGCTCAACAGGGTGTGGATACTGAGAAAACTTCTTTCTCCGCTGAATCCTATCGACAGCATGGAGTTCCTCCTGGACAAGATGCAGGCTACCAAGAACAATGAGGAGTTCCTGGCATCAATGAACAGCTGATGTTGACTTAATGAGAAAATAATGGTTTTTTAGCAAGTTATTCTGAGATTTTACGGGAGGATCTTGTAACCATGAAAAAGGGTATACATCCAAGGACTTATGAAGCCAAGATACATTGTGCCTGTGGCAATGAATTTTCAGTGGAATCAACCAAGAAAAATATAAACGTGGAAATCTGTTCCAATTGTCATCCTTTCTTTACCGGTAAACAAAAACTGGTAGATACTGCAGGAAGAGTCGAGAAGTTCTACCGGAAATATGGTGAGGCGGAAAAGAAACAGAGCTGAAATTATATCAAGCCAGCGCGCGGATTTCATCAGACGGTACATTCAACCGTTGTAATTGATCTCAAGCATCTCTAGTAATAGTTCTTTTATTGTAAGGATCATTTTTTCACATAATGCAGAGTCCGGACGCAAACACAATTGCCGGACAGACACTGTACAGGATCTTTCCGGCGTCGCAGTATTGTATTTCCTCTGCCATGCACAGGCTTGGGCGTGGAAGCGGAAAGATGCGTAAAGAAATATGGGACTGTTCGATAGACTTCATGAATTAGTGGAAAAATATGATGCCCTTGAGGCAGACCTGAGTGATCCCGATATCCTGAAGGACAGAGAGCGATATCAGAAACTCGCCAAGAATCATGCCGACCTGCGCAAAGTTATACAGGTTTACCGGGAATACCAGGGCGTTCAGAGGGAGATAGAGGAAAATCGTGGCCTTCTGGTGGACAGTGACCCGGAAATAAGGGAAATGGCCCGGGCTGAAATGGATGAGCTGGAAGAAAAGGGTGAGCAGCTTCTGGCAGAGCTGAGGGTTTTGCTCCTGCCCAAAGATCCTAATGACGAAAAAAATGTACTGCTTGAGATAAGGGCTGGTACAGGCGGGAATGAGGCTGCGCTGTTCGCTGCAGATCTGTTCCGCATGTATTCACGCTATGCTGAACGAAAACACTGGAAAATAGAAGTGCTCAGCGCCAGCAGCACTGGAATAGGCGGTTTCAAGGAGGTCGTTGCCCTTGTGTCCGGAGAAAGGGTTTACAGCCGGCTGAAATATGAAAGCGGTACCCACAGAGTACAGAGGGTTCCTGAAACTGAGGCTCAGGGCCGCATACATACATCTGCTGTGACGGTTGCAGTGCTCCCGGAGGCGGATGAAGTGGATGTGGAAATAGATCCCGGTGATCTGAGAATAGATGTGTACCGGGCTTCCGGTGCCGGCGGACAGCACGTCAATAAGACCGATTCAGCCGTCCGTATCACTCATATACCCACCGGGATAGTTGTACATTGTCAGGACGAAAGGTCCCAGCATAAGAACCGGGCAAAGGCCATGAAAGTACTCTATGCACGGCTGCTAGAACAGAAGCAGACTGAACAGCAGACTCAAATGACTGAGGAACGGCGCAGCTTGGTTGGGACAGGAGACCGCAGTCAGCGTATCAGAACCTACAATTTCCCCCAGGGAAGGATTACTGACCACAGAATAGGTCTTACTCTCTATCGTCTGGAATCCGTCATGGACGGAGATCTGGATGAAATTATTCAGGCACTGGGAACAAATTTTCAGGCTGAGGCCCTGATGGAATAAGAGCAGATTGACAGTAGCCCAGGCCATAATCCATTCTAGGACATTACTGTCCCGAGCATCAATTCCTGATTCTCAATTCGAAGCAGAACTGCTCCTTGCCCACGTGCTTGGGAAGGAGAGATTCTGGCTGTACATGCATTCTGATCTCGAGCTGGACAGCCGGGAGGTATGGAGGTTCCTGAAACTGATTTCCAGGCGTGCTGCACACGAACCCGTGGCCTATATTACTGGTGAACGTGAATTCTGGTCCAGGTCGTTTTATGTGACCAGGGATACGTTGATACCCAGACCTGAGACTGAACTGATTGTGGAAGCAGCTGTCCGGGTTACGGAAAATTTGGGGGCAGCTGGGCTTGCGCTGCTGGATCTGGGGACAGGGTGCGGTATCCTGGCCGTGACTCTGACCTGTGAAATTCCAGGGGCTTACTGTGTGGCTACCGACATATCTTCTTCTGCCTTGAAGGTGGCTCGCCGTAATGCTGCAAGACACGGAGTGGAATCAAGTATATCTTTCGTCCAGGGAGACTGGCTGGCCCCTTTTAGTCTGACAGGCCGGAACCGCCGAACCGGAGCAAAAGAGATCTCAAGCTTTGATGTGGTGGTCAGCAATCCCCCGTACATCGGCGTTTCTGAAAAAAGCAGTCTGGAACCTGATGTGAGGGATTATGAGCCTGACAAGGCCCTTTTCAGCGGCGATGACGGCCTGGATGCGGTGAGGCTGCTGGTGGAAAATGTCCACTGCATACTAAGGGCTGGAGGCTTGTTCTTCTGTGAAATAGGCTGTGGCCAGGGAAAGACAGCTATCAGCATGGCGGAGGATACAGGGAAATATGCCGGTACAGAGGTTATTAGGGATTTCTCAGGGCTCGACAGGGTGCTTGCTGTTCAGAAGAAGGCTGACTGAACTCCACCGGATTGTTGCTGGCGTTCGTGCTGAGATGAGGAGTTTCGCAACAGTGCAACAGTTCCTGATGTGGTTTGGCATTTTTCGGAACCGTGGATGGCGGTTGCAGGCCTGAACAATAGAAAAACGGAGCCAGAGGGATTAAAACCGTGGCTCCGTTTAATTTTTAGAAACAAGTATAATTTTGCTTATCTACGGCGTCTACGTTGTGCTTTTCTGCGTCTGCGTTCGGCTTCTTGCATTTTCCGACGCTTTTTGACGCTTGGCTTTTCGTAAAAGCGACGATTTTTCAGTTCGCGCTGAAGGCCGTCAAGCTGCATTTTCTTTTTCAATACTCTGAGGGCCTTCTCCAAATTGTCCTGGACCTCAACCACAATCGCCAAAAAAATCCCCCCTTCCCGTCTTAGGATAACCCAGTCAATATATCTCCAATATCCCGGACATGTCAATGAGCCATATATAAAAATATTTGAATTATCCCGAAAATAGGTGCGTGTGGTTATTTACAGAGCACATCCAAAGCCTGTAGTGTCTCGTTGGAACCGGGCATGGTAGGCATCAATCATTGAAGGCCAAGGAATTCGCGATTTCATCGAATCTGCTGCATTGTCAGGAGTTTGAAGTGCCAAAATACGATTGTGTACCCTCAGCTTTGCGTCTGCTGCAACCTCGCGAACAGAATTATCAGGGGTCAAACATGTCAGGCGGTATGTTTGACAGCAGGCTGGAAAATAGAGGCGGCCCGCGAGGGCGATGAAGGTGTAGTTTCCTTGTTCCGATTGCCGCCTAAGCACCGGATGCGGTATGATGTGAACCTGTGCATCAGGGGGTATGGCAGGTCTGTCCGCTCTCTGAGCAGTTTACAGTACGAGTTTGACAGGAGGCGATGTCCAAAATGAATCCGGAGGAAATGTCTGACAAGGCACAAAAACTGTTTGTTGAAGGTTTTCACTGCAGCCAGGCTGTTTTTACAGTAGGGGCCGAGCTGGTTGAGATAGAAGCGCCGCAGGTGGTGTCTGCACTTGCACCATTCGGCGGTGGACTGGCCAGTACCGGTGGAATATGCGGATCCCTGCCCGGAGCACTTGCCGCTCTTGGTCTGGTGATGGGTAAAAAAGAGCCTCGGGCAAGAGACCATAAAATGATCTGGCGGCTCAGCTACAGTATGGTCAGGGCGTTTGATGAAATTACATCGGGCTACGGCGGGCCGGACTGCTCTGATATAGCCAGGGTGGACTGGAAGGACCGGGACCAGGTGATTGCCTTCAGGAAAGATCCTGCAAGTCGCAGGAAGGAATGCCTGAAGGTGATCGGGGAGACGGCAGCCGCCCTGGGCAGAATACTGCAGAAGTTGGATCCGGATGCCACGTAGTTGCACAGGACGGAGCTTCTTCTGCTTTGGCAGACACGCCATGGAAAAGAGGGGACTGGGCCTGTACACTCTTCACCGCGCCATAGACACTGGTGGCCGGTAGAGGGGCTCCAGGGCAGCAAGACCTGTTCAAATGTATTAACCCGGATTATATGCACTGCACAGCGGCCGGACTGACAGGAGACATCTTCATTTTCCCGTGCCGCAGGCCATGTCATAAGGGGGCGTTTTAAGGATGGTCTCCAGATCCGGTGGCCTCTGTATTAATCCCTGGGATACAAGGATGTCTTTTGTCTGCTGCCATGCCTGCCTGTCAACGGATCCAATTTTTTTCCGGTGTTCCGGGGCGACCAGAGATCGGGTTGCATCCAGCTGTCTGGATATCATGTCTACCGGCGTATCAGGAGCAAACCTGTGTACGGCCAGGGCTACCTGGTCGGCATTCAGAGGGTCCATGGCATCAGTCCATCCCTCAATAGCAGCCCGGGTAAACTTTTTCACCAGTTCCGGATTGTTTAGATATATCTTTCTTGAAGTGATGATGGAGTTGGCAACAAAGCTTATACCATGTGTATTTGGATCGAAAAACATTGCCTCGTGGCCGCCCCTGTCCATTTTTTCCTGGAGTACGATACCCTGTGTATTCCGATAGACAGGCCACAAGTCAACTTTTCCTTTCCAGAACGGATTGAAATCATAATGAACGGCATAAAGACGGATCTGGTCCAGACTGATTCCATGTTTTTTTAAAAGGGCCATCATGATGGTTTCATCGTTTCCTCCATAGGTTATACCTATACACAACCCCTTGAGGTCATCAGGTGTTCTTATCACACGGGAGCTTCCACTGTATATCCACTGGAGGGGATTTACCTGGAAGATCTGGGCCAGTACTATTACACGGGCTCCCTTGGCGGCCGCCCTTATTACCTGATCTGCAGAAGCTACACCAAAATGGGCACGTCCTAGTTCCAGGTCTTTAATGGCGTCCTGCTCAGGACCGCCTTCCTGAAGCTGAACCCGTAGACCGTGATTCCTGAAAATACCCGAATGAAGAGCCCAGATGTCACCTGCTACACTTGCATTATACAGCCATTTGAGCCGGTAGATTATCGGTTGCCTGGTACCAGTGATGTCTTCTATTTGCGGGCCGGGTGGCTGTGAATCTTCTGATGTGCAGCCGGCGGAAAACAGACAGGCAAGTGTGAAGACCAATATGGATATTATGTTAAACAGGAACGACACGTTATTTTTTGGTTGTCACTGAAGTTCCGGTTCATGTCCGGCTTCATGTCCATTTCCGGTCAATTTTCTTCTTGTCCAATTGCCCAGAGTCTCTATCAGAGACAGGTAGACAGACGAGCATAAGCCTATCAGGAAAAGCGAGAAGAGAATCCTGGCCAGATTGTTCTGGTAAAGGGCCTTTCTGATCATGTAACCGATACCATTTGTGGCCGCAAGAAATTCTGCGACTATGGTTCCTACCATGGCAAGAGTGCCACTGCCTACAATTACAGTCTTCAGTTTGTCGAGATTTTCAAAGGTCCGAACTGCGATTTCCAGCTTCCAGTTTATCCTGCCTGACACCCTGAAAAAATGTTCTACTTCTTCAACAGGTTGTGAAAAAATGCCAAGAAAGCTCAGTAGCAGCGGGAAATAGCAGATCATTGCAGAGATCAGCAGCCTTGAAGCAAGGCCGTTTCCGAGGAAAATGAAAATGATGGGAGCTACCGCTACTATGGGGTATGCTTGGAGGTTGTATGCAGCCGTACGCGTCAGATGGCCGATTCTTGAATCCGTACGGCCCAGCAGACCAATGACTGCCGCCATGGAAACAGCCAGTATATGTCCTGCAATTGCAACGGCAAGAGTGTTCAGTACCGCCCTAGTGTAAATTACCCAGTCTGAATGGACAATTCGCACCAGCTCTCCAGGAGAAGGGATCAGATAATCCGACAGCCCGTAAATAAATTTTATTGTCCAAAGAAGCAACAGTGCACAGGAGTAAATACAGACGAACTGGAATAACCCTTCCAGAATATTCACTGTACTTTCTCACCTGAACCGGCAGCCTTGAGTATATTAAATACACATTTCTGGATCGATTCTTCGGGAATCTTTTTGCCTTTCTGTTCATTAAGGCCTGAAATCCGACAAATGTGCCTTATTCCTCCTTGAGCGACCTGAGGAAGTATGAAAACTGTTTGAGAAAACCGGGCTACCTCAAGGGCATTATGAGAAATGTAGAGAAATGTCTTATGGGGAAAAAGAGACTTGATGTGGCCCAAGATGTGCTCTCTGGTAGGTTCGTCCACATTTGCCAGCGCTTCATCTGCAATTATGAGGTCGAAATCCTGGACCAGGTATCTGACGAGGTTTATCCTGTTTTTCTGCCCCATGGAAAGTCCCGAGAACCGTCTTTCCATAACGGGTTCGATGCCGTATGCTTGTAACAGGCCTGCAAGCAGTTCAGACCTGTGAAGAGGGGTTACAGATTTCAGATGTCTTCCAACGTTACACCAACCTGGAAGCCTTTCGGAATTGTGCATGTAGAGTATCCGCAGGTTGTGTGATGTGACAGCTCCACTATCTGGTATGATTTCACCGCTTATTATCCTGGCAAGCGTGGTCTTCCCTGCTCCCGAAAGGCCGAAGAACGAAAAAAAGCCCGGGCCGTCCAGGGACCAGTCCAGGTGGTCTAATACCGGGGCTTCCGCTCCTGGATACTTGTGGCAGATGTGCCTGCAGGAAACACGCATTTATATTGCAATATAACAGGGCTGCCAGCTATTTGTTCAGCATAGCACCTTTTTTCTGTTTTTTTCTGCGGTTTTTTAATATTTTGTTAATGGTCTTGTCGAGTACTGCTTTCTTGAGCCTTATCGCCGGGGTCTCTGCTCCAAAGATGGAGTATTTCAGGTATTCAAATCCGAACTTCATTAGGGCCGTATCGTCATTTAGGATTTCCTTGAGGGTCTGCTCGTCTACTTCATAAGTATCCAGAAAACGGCTCTCAAAAATAAAATGTCTGAATTTCTCCATATTGGTTGTAACCATGTAGAAAAGACGTCTGGCCTTTTCAGGCATTTCCGTATCAGGGCCGAAGGAACGTTTCCGCAGCATGAGTTCCATCCATCCCCTGTTCATGGAGTCATAGAGGTCTGCTTCCTGGTCTGCCCGCCACGAATCGACTGTCCAGTCGACCGGTTCTTGGAAACCTTTACAATGGTTCTCCCGGACTATGAAAAAAAATTCCTCCTCTCTGTCTGAGTTCCGGCCCTGTTGGTGCAAGCTGGCCATCCCGATAGGATAATACCGGCAGCAGACCGGCCGATCTGAATAGATCTGGCAACCTGATCCACTGACGAAAGGACACCTGCCTTTTTCATGGTCCAGCATCTTGAGACGGGCTACCGGGATCCCGGTTTCTTTGAGTATTTCAGGCTGTGCATACAGTTGAAGGAACATGTCCGAACTGAGCCCAAGGCGATCTTTGATCCTGATTATGTCATAAGGAGTGAGTATGATGTTCATGTTGCGGCAGCATCGGGTAAAGCATGTCACTCCGGGGTGGCACCTGAAGGTAAATTTACCGTCTCTGCCAAGGCGGACCGGATCGACAATGTCCTTGATCCCGTCCTTCTTAAGAACCTTATCAACTTTCATTTCCAGGTGTTTGATTTTCATAGAATAGCCTTGCTGCATTGAATAGCAGGTTAAGGATTGTAGTCAGCTTGCTGATCTGGCGGCAGAGGCCACAGGGTCTGCCGCCAGAGTACACTGAAATAACGTGACCATATATGCGGCGGTAGTTTTTGTATTCCGCCGCAAAAGTCTGATCATCTCATCAATCTAACACATGTTGTTCATGGATTTCCAGTATAGCACACCTTTAAAAATTGCTCTTTTACCCTATAACTGTATTTCATGCAAAAGAATCCTCGAAATATCACAGACATGTCTGCAGTTATTTTGCTTGTGCACCTCGTTCAGGAACAAAATTTACGTTTTTTTTGAGGTACCCTGAAGGCAGCAGGAAAGGGGTAAATCGCAATGAATTACCGTTCCTGGTCCACTAATTGTGAAGGCCGGTGCTGATATATCTGAGTCTCTCCAGTTGATCCGGTGTGTTGGCGTTGCACAGACAGTCAGGGTCGAAACCTGTGTTTACGATAACCTCCCGCGTTACAATATGATTCGGGGTTTTGGCAATGAGCGACTTCAGGCTCAGTTCTCCAGCGGACATTTGATGTTCCACAAGGGGCAGGATGGACTTATGGTATATGGCATGCAGTGGCTCGATTCCCGTGTGCAGCTCCGGTGCAGTCACGGGCGACTCAGGGGAAATTTCCCAGAGCCAGTTCAGCATTCCAGGGGTTACCAGCGGCATGTCACAGGCCAGCAGCAGGACCCTGCTGCCCTTTGAGTGACTGAGAGCGCTGTGAAGACCAGCCAGTGGTCCAATGTCAGGGACTGTGTCGGGATATACAGGAAGGTTGAGATACCTGTAGAGCTCATGGTTGCAGGATATGATGATAACGTCGTCTGCGGATTTTTTTGCGGCTGCGACCACGGCGTCTATCACGCAGCCATTGAACCAGGGAGCCAGGGCCTTGTTGGTTCCAAATCTTGAACTTCTCCCGCCGGCAAGTACTGCAGCTGTTCGGATTTCCAAAGGTATTTCTGATGACATTAAATTTTACCTAGATTCTTTCGTTATGATGATTGGGTATTCAGTCACGGGCTACAGACCGGGTCGTCGTGTGGTGTCCGTCCTCCTTTTACGCCACCTCAAAAATGACAGGATGACCGACGGGACATGTATATGTTTCCTTAGTACCAAGTTTCACAGGAATCTCTATTAGAAACCCGTTTTACAGGCATTTTTTTCCCTTGACAACCGTACTCCCTCTTTTTATAAGTAGCTTATTATAAGTAGCATACACATGAATGAGTGGGGATTCATTTTTACCTCCTCTGCATTGTTACATTTGGTTTCGTGGACATGCTTCAGGGGCCAGAGTTCAATATACCCTCATACTATTGATTCCGTCAGGAGTTATTTTGCATATTAGCTTCATGAGAATTACAAACTAAATCTTCAATTTTTAAGAAAGGAGAACAAGGGTTATGGCATTGGTCAATCCGCACGGATCGAAAAAGGAGCTGAAACCTCTTCTGCTGAAGGGGGCTGAGAGGGATGATGAAATCAAGCGCGCTGAGAGCATGAAGCGCATAGATATCTCTTCCAAGGAATCTGGGGACATCCTGATGCTGGGAATGGGTGCTTTCACGCCTCTTACCGGTTTCATGGGCAAGGATGATTATGACGGCGTCGTGGAAAACATGAAGCTGAGGGTGGTGGACAGGGGCACCATGTGGCCTCTGCCTGTGACGCTGGCTGTGGACGAGGAAGTCCGCAAGGGAATAAATGAGGGGGATGATGTCGCCCTGTACGATTCCGAAACAGGTGATCTCATGGCTTCCATGGAGATCAAGGAAATATACGAGCCGGACAAGAGAAAAGAATGTGAAATGTGCTTCAAGGGCGCCGGTCCAGATTCAGATAAGTTCTGGGAAGTGGCAGAAGAGGATCATCCCGGTGTGCAGCAGATTCTGAACTCAGGGAAGTACTATGTCGGCGGACCTATCAAGGCCCTTTCAGAGAAAGATTCAAACAGAAATACGGCGAAGCCTATATGCATCCGGCAGTGTCCAGGCAGATTTTTGTCGATCGCGGGTGGAGTACGGTGGCAGCATTTCAGACACGTAACCCTATTCACAGGTCACATGAATTTTTGACCAAGATCGCCCAGGAAGTTCTGGATGGAGTATTTATTCATGCACTGGTCGGGAAGCTGAAAGCGGGCGATATTCCCGGTGAGAAGAGGATGGAGTGCTACAGGGCCCTGCTTGACAACTATTATAACATGGAGCGGACCGTTCTGGGTGTCTATCCTCTTGAGATGCGTTATGGCGGACCAAAAGAGGCCCTGCTCCACGGTATCTTCCGCCAGAACTTCGGATGTTCTCACCTGATAGTGGGTCGTGACCATGCAGGAGTCGGCGATTTTTACGGACTATTTGAGGCTCAGGAGATCTATGACAGGCTCTGGGATGGTGCTCTGGAGCTCCAGTGCCTCAAGATCGACTGGACTTTCTGGTGCCACAAGTGTGGCGGCATGGCCTCCCTCAAGACCTGCCCACATACCAAGGAAGACAGGGTTGTCGTCAGCGGGACCAAGTTCCGCCGCCTGATGTCAGAAGACAAGGTCGATGAGGTTCCGCCAGAATTCAGTCGTCCGGAAGTGCTGGCGATCCTCAGAGATTATTATGCAGGCCTTGAAGAGAAGGTAACCATCAAGAAGGGTGCTTTTGAAGATCTCAAGTAATAAAAGGGCAGGCGGGAGGGCCGTGCGCCCTCCTGCAGCATTCAAATTTCTTAATATCATACAGATTGAGAAGGGAGGTGGACAGGCAAGGGGATCCGGATTTTGCACTAATTTTGTTGGTTTTTTACAATACGTGAACAAATAAATACATTAGGAGGTATTATAATGCCAAGCTTTGTTAACCCGGAAAAATGTGACGGTTGCAAGGGCGGTGAGAAGACTGCATGCATGTACATCTGCCCGAATGACCTCATGGTTCTAAATGCTGATGAAATGAGGGCTTATAACCAGGAGCCCGATCAGTGCTGGGAGTGTTACTCCTGTGTGAAGATATGCCCCCAGGGAGCCATTGAGGTCCGCCACTATGCCGATATTGCTCCGATGGGCGGTTATGTCCAGCCTATGCGGAGTACTGATTCCATCATGTGGACAATCAAGTTCCGTAACGGCAATATGAAGCGTTTCAAATTCCCCATCCGAACCACCCCTGAGGGATCCATCAAGCCATATGACGGAAAACCGTCTCCCGGCGCAGATCAGCTCGGCAACGGCGTACTCTTCACCGAAGAAGCCAGCGGCAGGGTTACTTGTGTGCCGTCTGACTTCGAATAGTATCAGGCGGTTAACCAACACGGATAATCGGGAATTTTTTCAGTAATTAATAAGGAGGATTAGAAATATGGCAT